>JACPKS010000102.1 GCA_016186905.1 Deltaproteobacteria bacterium | reverse complement strand
CTGCGAAAGTGTCGTCGCGGAGGTGGGAATGGGGTCCCCAAAAGTGTCGTCGTCTAAGTGGGAACGACCCCGTCCCAGGTGTCGTCAGTCAGGTGGGAATCAGGTCAGCAAAAGTGTCGTCGGTGAGGTGGGACGCAACACCTATGACCTTGATCCATTCAATACTGAAGTGGCTGCGGCGGTCGATTGTCTAGCTGAATTGAAAATTCCGATCTACACGAACTACAACGTCCGCTCGGAATTTCTGGAACTTCACCGCCGGATCATCATCCCTGAGTGTCTTGCCGATTTTCTCGAAGACCTTGGCAGCGAATTGAACCCCGAACTCGTAAACAAACTGACGTCAATGCGGACTCAGATGCGAAAGACAACAGAGGACGGACGAGTCTACAAGCTTCAAGACCAGCAGATAAAATATTTCAGATCGGCCTTAGCCGTTTACC
The DNA here is from genome assembly GCA_016186905.1 of Deltaproteobacteria bacterium. Lineage (GTDB taxonomy): Bacteria > Bdellovibrionota > UBA1018 > UBA1018 > UBA923 > JACPKS01. The sequence goes on along the minus strand of JACPKS010000102.1, from coordinate 52,475 downwards.
AAAAGGGCGATCAGGACGGCTGGGAGACGTTCTGTCAAAACTACCTCCACGAAAAAATCGAACGTGTTTGGGATACGGCGGTCGAGCTATTGGGACTAAACTTCATTGACTTGCGTGGCGACAACGACAGCGCGGTGCTTTCGGGAAAACCGAGTTGGAAGGGAACTACCGATCTTGTCGGAAAATTTGGAATCGGCACGGTTGACGCATTGATCTTGGATTTATTTTTCAACTCCAAATTCCTATTTCTCCTGTCCTCGGACCGAGACATGGGGTATTGCGTGGCAGCCGCGAAACAACCGGATCGTTTTGTATTTTTGCCGGATAGCTTAATGAACCTCTGGTGAAAGGTGAAAGGTTCTCAAGGCCGGTTACAAGGTTTTCCTATAAGATTTTCAGACCGCCTTTTTTCTCTCCCTGGCGGATCTGGCCCTGTAGAGGCGCTAAACAATGAATCTTGACTATACTCAATAATTTGGTCAATATTATTGAGTATGGTCAAACGTGTTTATCGGCCACACTTCGAAGAAAGCTTTTTCTTGTTTGGAGCGAGAGGAACCGGCAAAACGTCGCTCCTCCTGGACTGGTTTGAGTCGAATCAAAGAACCATCCTATGGATCGATCTTCTAAACCTTCAAACCGAAGACGATTATCGCGCGGATCTCAACAGACTCAACCGGGAGATTAAAGAAAAAAATCCTGAATGGGTGATCATCGACGAGGTGCAGAAACTCCCCAAAATCCTTGATCTGGTTCACCGTCAGATTGAAAGCCGGAAAAATAAAACGAAATTCGCGCTCACCGGCTCCAGCGCAAGAAAGTTAAAACGGGGATCGGCTAATTTACTTGCGGGAAGAGCTTTTGTGAATCATGTATTCCCCCTGGTCCATGAAGAGTGGCGCGCTCATTTTTCGCTCAACGAAGTTTTGTGCCGGGGCTCTCTTCCAAAGCTGCTTCAATTAAAAGATCCGGAACGGAAAAAGGAATTTCTGAGGAGTTATGCCCTGACCTATCTCAACGAAGAGATTCGCATGGAACAATTAGTCCGCAATCTTGATCCATTCCGTTCATTTCTGGAGGTTTCCGCGCAAATGAACGGAAAACTGATTAACGCCAGTAAAATCGCGAAACAAGTGGGTGTCGATACGGTTACCGTACAGAATTATTATCAGATCCTGGAAGATACGTGGATGGGGTTTTACTTGCCCGCTTACCATCAGAGCGTGAAAAAATCGCAACGGCTTACTCCAAAATTTTACTGGTTTGATATCGGAGTTCAAAAAGCCCTGGAACGCAGCCTGGATATGCCTGCCCAGGAGGGAACCGGATATTACGGCGAGGTATTCGAGCATTTCATCATCCTCGAAATTTTTCGGTTAAACGGGATTTATAAAAAAGATTTCAAGCTCTCTTATTACCAAACCCATGCCTCGGAAGGCGAGGTGGATCTGGTTTTGAGCCGTGGCCGCAGAAAACCCATCTTGATTGAAATCAAATCCAATAAACGCGTGGATATCACCGAAGTTCATAAACTTGCGCGTTATCATGAATCCATCGATGCCGGGGAATCATTCTATATTTCTCAGGACACCACCCGCCAAAAAGAAGGTTCAGTCACTTGTCTTCCTTGGGATGAGTTCTTAAAAAGATTCAAGGATCTTTGATTGATGACTCGAAAATCCAGGCTGGGTCTTTGTTAACAAAGCATGTATAATGCTTACGAATGGCCCCCTTTGCGCAGGCCTACGGGAATTTCACGAACGCGGTCGAGCGGCTCAGGCGATCCTCGGTGAAAAATCTCGGCGACCCGACGATTGTCGCGGGCATTATCATGCAATACGTCCTTGCTTTTGAAACATGCTGGAAAGCCATGAGGGCGTATCTCACCGAAAAACTCGGAGTCGAGGCGTTGAATCCCCGGCATGCCATCGTGGAATCCTATGCAAGCAAGATCATCGACGATGAACAGACATGGCTTGACATGATGAAGGACCGGAACTTCGCCGTTCACGTCTACAGCGAACAGGACGCGAGAGAGCTTGCCGAGAGAATCACGGGAAGATACCTCCCGGAGCTGAGCGGACTATGCGAAAAGCTGAAGCGCTGATCGCCGCGGATCCCGTGCTTCAGGGGATCGTGGCTTTGCTCGGCCGCTACCCCAACGTCCGGCAGGCCTGCCTCTACGGCTCGCGCGCGCGCGGCGATCATCGTGAGCGCTCGGATTACGACCTGGCTTTTCTTTTTTCCCCCGTCGCGGAGGAAGGGGAAAAGGCGAGGCTGTTCCTCGATCTGCAGGAAAACGATTTCACGTTGAAGAAAATCGACGTCGCGTTCCTCGACGAGATCAAGAACGAATCCCTCAAGGAAACGATCCTCAGGGAAGGCGTGGAGCTTATTGGTCGCTGACTGCCGGTCGGCGTCCGCTTGTCCTCTGGGGCGCTCGGCAACCTCTACCCAAAAATCTCCACCAAAAACTCCCCAAGCTCTGCAATGGGTATCTGCTCACACCATGCGGAGAGTTGACGACGGGCCCCTCCGAAAGTCACAACGGCCGCAGCGGCAAGGGGGCCAACGGATTTTGTGAAGTCGTTTGACAGTCTGAATGCCGCCACGTTCTGAACGGCGAATTTAGCCTCAAGCGCCACGCGCTTTTGATTGGGGCCTTCGACGATGAAATCGATTTCCTCGCCGTCGCGGGTTCGCCAGTAACTCAGCCGCGAATCGAGACCGAGATGATCGCGCGCGCGCGCGAGCTCGCCTAAGACGAGTGTCTCAAACAGCGCACCGATCGCCGGGCTTCGTATCAGTGGCTCGGCTTCAGACCAGCCCTGGAGCCGCGCCGCTAGCCCCGCGTCCAAAATATAAAGCTTAGGCGACTTGACCAAACGTTTGCTGAGATTGGTTGCAAATGGGGGAAGTCTCATCGCGATCTGGTTGCGTTCCAAGACGCCAAACCAGTCCTGCACCGTCGTCGTCTCGCTTCCGCACTGGGCACCCATTTCCGAAAAATTAGCCATCTGCGCGGTACGCGCGGCGAGAAGGCCCAAAAAAGCCTGGAACGCGGCGGTTTTTTGAATTCCCGCGCTCAAGACGATATCTTTTTCGACGAACGAAACGATGTAATCGTTCAAAAACCGCAAAGGCGAAAGCGTGCGGTCCAGATAGAGCTCAGGCCAACCCCCGCGCAAGAAGATCTCACTCAGGTTCAGCGCGGGAAACGCGCGCACGAGCTCTCGCACCGAGAGGGGATGCAACGACCAGTACGAAACCCGGCCCGCGAGCGACTCTTTGACCTCGCGATCAAGCAAAGTCCGGTTAGATCCACTGAGCCAGAAAACGGGCTCGCGTCTTTCAAGATGCGCGGAATCGGCAGCGCGTTCAGCCCGAAACCGATCGATACGCTTTTTAATCTCTGGAAAAAGCGCCGGCGCGTACTGCGCCTCATCGATGATCGTGATCGGCGCACGCGATTCAAGCAGTAAGGCTGGATCGCGTCGTGCCATTTCGCGGGTCTGAAGGTCGTCAAGCTCCAGAATTCGAGCGTCCGGTGGGGCGACTGCGCGTAGAAAGCTACTTTTTCCACACTGCCGCACGCCGACAAGGATTCGACTCGATAACGTTCTCTGCTTCGTCCAGCTATCGAGTAAATCCCTTTTAAACCACATTAGTGGCTATTATAGCTTTAAAAGAAATATTTGACAATATTCATTCTTGAAACACACGCTTCCTGATGGGGTTTCCCAGACGCAGCAGCCCTGGTCGAGGACGGCTCAGCCTGAAGATCGGAACAGTGCAGTGCCTGCATTGGAGAGAGGGGATCGGAAAAATCTTCGGGTGAAGTTTATAGGCCTTGAACCCGCCCTCAAGACAGGGTTGTGCATGGTTAAAATCAGTGCTAAAATAACCGCTAATGGATCGAGTTGCAAGAACCCTGAAGAAAGCCATTGAGAACAGCGGCAAAAGCCTGCTTTTATTGGGTCCCAGGCAGACCGGCAAGTCGACTCTCATCCGATCTCTGCGGCCGGACATTGAAATCGATCTCTCGCATGAGGCTGAGTATCTCGCTTTCGCGAGAAATCCGCGTGAACTGGATGAACGCCTTGAAGCACGAAAAGTCAAAACGGTGTTCATCGATGAAGTACAAAGACTTCCCGGTTTAACTAACACCGTTCAGCATTGGATCGACAGGACCGACATCCGCTTTTTTCTCACCGGGTCCTCCGCCCGAAAACTCAGGCGGGGGAAGGCGAATCTTCTGCCGGGCCGGGTGCTCTCGTATGAGATGCGGCCGTTGACGGTCGAGGAGTTGAACGATGAGTATCCTTTAAGGCAGGTGCTCGAGACAGGTCTTATGCCCGGGATTTTCACCTGCGAAGACCCGCGGGAGCGCGAGGAGCTCTTGAGCGCTTACGCCGCGATCTACCTGAAAGAAGAGATCCAATCCGAAGCTCTCGTAAAAAACATAGAAGGATTCTCACGATTCATTTTCGTGGCGGCTGCGTGCTCGGGTGAGTTTCTGGATTTGTCGAAACTCGCGAATCAGGCCGACATTCCAAGGCAATCCGCCGTCAGGTTTTTTGAAATATTGGAAGATACGTTGATCGTGAGACGGCTGCATGCGTTCGCGAAGACGGAAAGAAGACGGCTCATTAAGCATCCAAAATACTATTTTTTCGATACGGGGGTGCTCAACGGGATGCTGCGGAACTTTTCCGCTTCCGCGGACCGCGCGGGAAAACTCTTTGAGCATTTTGTCGCAAACCAGCTCTTCGATATCGCTTCAAATCGTCGAAAGCCGCTTCAGCTCAGCACGTTCCGAACTGAAAACGATGCCGAGGTCGATTTCATCGTTGAATGGGATGCAGAGGTGTTTGCGATCGAGGTCAAGGCGTCCGCGAACGTCGGGAAAAGCGATCTGACCGGATTCAGAAGTTTTTCCGAGGTTTACAGGAAGCGACATCGGAAAATGATCCTGACGAACGGGCACGTCGAGAAGAAGATGGATGACGTGTTCATTCTTCCGGTATCGAAGGGATTAAAGGCTATTTTCGGGTAAATACTTTACGGAGCAGCTCTGATGGGGCGCCTATTTTCTCGTCCAAGTTCCGCTCTCCGCTTCCACCCACGTTCCCGCTGGCGAGTTCGAGCGGAAGGCGTTGCCAAATAGTTTGCGGATGCGGGTTTGTTTGCGGTCGGAGATGGAGTTCACCGACTGGATTTCGTCGTAGAGCTCGGCGCGATCGGAGTTCTCTTTTTCGACGAGCGCGTCCACTTGTTTTTTCTCGTCCCGGCTGAGCGCGCCCGTATCTCGCGGCGCGAGATTTCCGTCGTACGTTTCGCCGAGGGCGCCTTTGGCTTTCCATTTGAGGATTTCCCCCAGGCGCGCGCTCATCCGGCCCTTGATCGACTTGGCCTTCGAGCTCGACATGTTGAGTTCTTCAGCGAGTGCCGCGGGCAGGGGATCGAGCGCGCGCAGCAGGTCAAAAAAAGTTGATGGATTCGGGGCCGGCTTCGCGTTTTTCTTTTTCTTCGCGGGTTTTTCGCTCTCGTTGCTCGTTGGAACCCTGGCGGAATCGCTCGCGGCCTCGCCTGCCGAGGCCGTCGCCGAGTCTTTGTACAGATCGCGCACGAAATCGTCGGCGGCCTGTTTGACGGCGCTTTCGGGAAAATTCACGTTGACTGTTATACACGCAGCGCACGCGCTCGCAACCGCAAGCGCGAAAGCGCGGATCATCGTCCGTCTAGGACGCATCAGAATCTTCCCGCCAAAATGGGACACACGGCCGAATAGTCTTTGCTTCTCCGGATTGCGCATTTTCTTTCTCCCGCATGAGATTCTTGAAGTAGTAGACCATTCCGCCAAGCCACGTCTGAAACGACTCGTTGCTCATGATGGCGGGATAGATCCCGTGAGTGTTCAAAGGTATCTTAAACGCGGTTCCGTTCAACAAATAGTGGTTTTTCTCGCCGGGCGGGTCGAAGGTGTGGAGCTCGGTCCATCCCTCGCTCGTTCTGGCCCGAAAGCCCAGGTAATCGGCCGTGGCGGGAAAAAGATTCCTAAACGACATGCTAAGGTTTATGCCGGCGCGCGCGTACCACGGCATTTCGTCTTTGCGGCTTCCCAGAAGCTCGAGGATGTTGTCGACAGCGCGCCCGTAGAAGCTCACGACCTTGCCGCTGCGCGGCCTTCCCCGCACCGTGAAGTCGTATTCGACGGCGACCGGGCCCGCGGGCGTGAGGGTATAGGCGGCGTTTTCGAGCGAGCCGTCGAGGCTCCCTCGCATGTCGCCGAAACCCGTCCACTCGCCGATCGCATGCAGGTCGAGATCGCTCCACGAAACCGAAGCCCGTATGAGCGGGTTTGGCTCTTTCCAGAAATAACGAGCGGCGCCGACGCGCGCATGCCCTCCGAAAAGGTCGAGCTCAGCGCTTCCGTGGGCGTGGAGTCCGCTCTGGCTGTTGAAGATTCTGGGATAATCGAACCGGATCGTCCCGGCAAACGGCTTGCGGTCGCCGACGCAGACCGAGCGTTGAAGCGTGTCGATCCGAAAAGGCCCTCCGCGCGCCGCCGCCGAAACGAGGATCGGAAACGGGATTCCCGGAAGGCGAGACTCCTCTTTGTCGGTACGAGAAGGCTGGAGGGGAACGCGCGCGTTAAGTTTTTGGATATGGATGCGGTCGCCGAACGCCGGCACGGCGACCGGCGCCGCGAGAAGCACCGCGATTTCTTCCGGCATGGCGCGAAGCGCGAAGCGCAGGTCGCGCGCCTGGAGCGCCGAAACACCGACGCTCGCGATGTCGAGCGTGCCATGGGACGACGTCAGCGGGAACGTAAGCGGCATCCGCAGCAAAAGATTTTCGATGACGATGCTTTGGCCGCCGAGCACGTCGGCGACTTCGAGTTTTCGCGCGGTAAGCGTGGCGTGTCCCGAAAGAACCGGCGCTCTTACCGTTCCCGAAACGGCGCCCTCGGCCGTGAACGTGCCGTCGCCTTCGATGCGGTCCATGATCGGGGCGCGCACCAGGCGGCGCAGCCGCTGCAGGAGCGGCGAGAGCTTGGACGCGAATTTCACTTTCGCGCGAAGGGTGCCGCCCGCGCCGACGTCGCCTCGCGCGACGATCGGCAACGGACGCCGAAGGCTGATCTCGCCGTCTTTCACGCGCGAACCGTCGGTGCGAAACCGCGCGGTGGCCGCGAGCTCGGTTTCTTCGAGAAGCACTCCGGGAAGGCGGGCGCGGGGGCTCGAAACGGAGATGTCGGATTCGGCGGCGAGCGGTAGCCCGTCGGCGGCCGCGGGATCGAAGGCGACATGGCTCTTGACCCGCAAGCTCGCCGCGTCGACTTCGGTTTCTCCGAAAACCGCGCGGACGGGTTCGGTCGTGGTTAGATCGAGGTCGGCGCGAATCCGGCCGAGCTGCACGCGCGCGCGGTGGCGGGTGAACCCGAAGTCCGACGAGACGGTGCCCTTGAAATCGGGAAATCCTTTCGAGCGCACGGCGGGCGACAGCTCAAGATGGATGCTCGAAGGGCTGAGCTCGTACGAAACCGGCGTGTTAAGCGTCACGACGAGTTTGGAAGGGCGGTGGCGCGCCGAGATTCTGAGCGCGCGGATTTTTCCCGAAAGAAGCTCGCGCGCGTGCGCGTCGATCTCGAACGAGACGATGTCGACGGGAATGCCGTTTTCGTTGAGCACGCGCTGCAGAAAATCCCGCAGGGAAGCGCCCCTGAATTTGAGGTAGGCGAACCACCCCGCGATCAGCGTCAGGGCGAGCAGGGTGGCGATCACGTACCGGATCCGCAACGTGGAATTGCGTTTGGCAAAAAGGCGCATCCCTTCGAATGTTATTCAGCTGGGAGGAAACTGCCCAGCGGATTCCTTGAATTCGTTCTTAAATTCATGAAAATGCGCCAAAATTCCGATTTTTCCTACGGGGGGCAGCGTCTCCGGATGAAGCATTTCTGGAAATATTCCGCGCACCTGAAACCGCACGTGCTTGCGCTCTCGACAAGCGTGTTTTCGGGCATGGTTTCGGTATTTCTGAAGGCGATCCTGCCGATGCTATCGGTGCTCGTGATCGACTACGCATACCCCGGGAAAGACCTCAGTCTGTTCACGGCCGTCAGCGTCGCCGGGCTTTGCCTGTTTTTTCTCGATAGCGCGTTCTGCGCGTTCACCGAATACGCCATCGGCACCTTCAACCAGCGCACGAACGTATTCACCGCTTCCCAGACGCTCGAGCGGATATTCCGTCTTCCGGCAGCCGTGCAGGCGCGATGGAAGGCCGGCGATCTTACGGTGCGCGTTCTGCAAGACAGCATCCTAGGCATGAGGGCCGTGATCAACGCCTACCACGTGGTGCCGCTCTCGGTGCTCAAGGGCGTGGCGTTTCTTTCGGTGATCGCCGTGATCGATCCGCGCATCGCCGTCTTCGCGCTGCTCTCGATTCCGATCTACGTTTTCGAAACGCGGTTTTACTCCGAATCGATGGGCGAGATGCAGGCGAACCGCGAGAGAATCGATTCCGAGGTGAATGATCTGGTGGAAGAGCGGCTCGTGAGCTTGAAGACCATCAAGGTCTTCGGCCGCGAAGACGCTGAAATCGCGCAGTTCACCGGGCTTTGGCGCGCGCGCGGAATCTTCGACCGCCGTCAGCGCGTGCTCTCCCAGTTTTCTTCGCTTACGAACTCCGCGACGCTTCAGCTCTGGCACGCCGCCGTGCTGTGGTTTCTCGGCTTCGAGGTGATTCAGGGCCGGATTTCGATCGGTCAGGTGATCGCGCTCGCGGCATACCTTCCGATGCTCGAAGAGCCGATCCGCAAGCTTTCGGCGTTTCATTCGGAGTTCAAGATCGGGCTCGTCTCGCTTGCCCGCATCGACGAACTTCTGGAAACGCCTTACGAGAGCTCGTCGCAAGCGGGGGGCGGAGCGCGCGGCGCGGTCGACTACGCGCACGCCGAGATCCGGCTTGACGACGTTCATCTTTCGTATGGGCCCGGTACCGAGACCCTGCGGGGCGTGAGTCTTAAGGTTCCGGCGCGCTCTTCGCTTGCGATCGTGGGCGAGAGCGGAGCGGGCAAGTCGTCGGTGTTCAATCTTTTGTTGCGGCTCTACGAGCAGGATCGAGGCGCGGTGCTCGTGGGCGGAGTGGATGTGCGCGGAATCGCGCTCGGCGAATTGAGAAAAAAAATCGGCGTCGTTTTGCAGGATATCTGCATCGTCAGCGGAACCGCGCGTGAAAATCTGCTCTACGGCAATCCGGGGGCGACGGAAGAAGAGATGATCGAGGCCGCGCGGATGGCCTTGATCCACGATCAAATCGCCGGGCTGCCTCACGGCTATGACACGGTCATCGAAAATAAAGGAAGCGGTCTTTCAGGCGGCTTGCGTCAGCGCATTTCGATCGCGCGCACGCTGCTGCTCAAACCCGAGATTTTGCTGCTCGACGAAGCCAACACGGGCCTGGATGCGGAAGCCGACTACCTGATCCAGGAAGCCCTTCGCCGCTGCAAAGAGCGGATGACGATCCTGATGGTGGCCCACCGGCTTTCGGCGATCAAAGCCTTCGACCGTATCGCGGTCCTGGCCGGCGGCGTGATCGCCGAGGAAGGGTCGTTCCCCGAGCTGATGCAGCGCAAGGGCCTCTTCTTCGATCTTTACAGCCTGCAGTTCGGCGGTTTCGCCGAGTTCAAGCGCCGTTTCGAAATCGAGTTCGAGCGCAACGCGCGCTACGGCCAGGAGCTTTCGCTCCTTGTTCTCGAAGTGGGCGGTGCCGACGAGCTTGTCGCCGGCCACGGAGCGCAGATGCAGAGTCTTCTCATGGAAAAATTCGACCTCTTCGTCAAAAAGAAACTTCGGATCATGGATTTCTCGGCGGTCTTCGGCCTGAATCGCGTCGTGATCGGCCTTCCCGAAACGCCGCCTGCCGGCGCGCGAATGCTCGCCGAAAGGCTCAGGGGTCTCGCGGACCATGAACGGATTGAAATCGCCGGTACGCCGTTCAAGGTGACTTTTTCGCATGGGGTCGCCTCGCTCAAGGAAACGCGCGGGCGCTATCCCGAAGAAATCTTCGAAAAGGCCGTGCGCGATCTCGAGGCTTCTTCGGTTCGCGGCGCGGAAAGGCAGGCGGCATGAGATCTGTTCAGCGGCGCTTCGAACGAGTGCTCGAATATTTCGTCCAGGGTGATTTGGACGTGAAGATGAAGCGCATGTCGGTGGCGATTTGGATTCTGATCGTGGTGGGCGCGGCGGCGATGTTTTGGGCCGCGAATCTGAAAATCAGCGTCTCGCCGGCAGGCGTTCCCGCGGTGATGGAAAAAATCGCGGTCTGGCGCGTGCTTTTCAATAAGAGGTGACGCTTCAGCGAAGCGCTTCTTCGATTCCTTCGGCCGCACCCGGCCCGACCGAGAAGTACTTAGCAATGGGATGGTGAAAGACGAGTGCCGAGACGCTGGCCTCGGGATCCATCATGAACCCTTCAGTGAGCTGCACGCCGATCTCTTCGGGTTGAAGCAGCCGGAAAAGCAAAGCCTGGTCGTCGAGCCGCGGGCACGCGGGGTAGCCGAACGAATAGCGTTTGCCGCGATACTTCGCCTGAAACCTTTCCATCATCGTCATTTCGGTCGGATCCGGAAAGCCCCACATCGTGCGAAGCTGCGCGTGCAGGAGCTCGGCGTACGCTTCCGCCGATTCGATCGCGAGCGCCTGCAGGATGTGCGAGCTCAAATACTCACCATCGTTTTTGAGCTGCGTGGCAAGTTCCCTCACGCCGTGTCCCACGCTCACGACGAAAAGGGCGATGTTGTCGGGTGATTTTCCGCGGCCGTTCGAGACGGTACTGAGAGGACCGACGTAGTCGGCAAGACACAGGCCGTTTTCCCGCGGCTGGCGCGGGAAATCGAATACCCCGATCGGATTCGAGGAATCATTGAACAATACGAGCCGGTTTCCTTCGCCGGCGGCGCGAAAAAACCGGAAGACCGCGACCGGTTTCATCACCTCGTCGGCGCGATAGCGTTCTTTGAGCTCCTGCACGGCCGTCCAGATCGCGAGCGATTTCGGATCGGCCTTCCGCGAGGATTTTTCGAGAAGGCGAACCTCGCCGCCTTTGATTCCGAGGTGCCGCCCGTAAAGCATGAGGGGATTGATGAAGCGCCAAATCTGCTCGATCGGCTGGTTGCGTATGATGTGGCGCTCGTAGTTCGGAGGCTGCGGCGGATTTTCGACGGGTGACACGCTCGCCGCGCGACGCGAGGAGAGAGTTGCCGCCAATTCCTTTGCCTGGTCGGGCGCCTGAGCCTGCTTCGCCAGCGCTTCGGCGCGAGTGCGCGCAAGATCCGCCTTGAGAAGTTCGAATTTCGCCGGCTCGACGATCATTCTCGCGAGCTCAAGCCCGTTCATCGCGTCGCGGGCGTAGGCCACGGTGCCTGTCGCGTAGGCGCGCGCGATGTGGCGGCCGGTGAAGTTCGCCGAAAGCGCCGCGCCTCCGACTAAAACCGGCGTCGCGACTCCGGCGCGCGCGAGATCCTCGGCCGTCGCGGCCATCTGCTGCGCCGACTTCACGAGCAGCCCCGAGAGTCCGATGATGTCGGGCCGGTGCTCGCGCACGGCCTGGATCAGCTGTTCCGGCGGAATCTTGATCCCGAGATTGATGACGCGGAACCCGTTATTCGTGAGGATGATGTCGACGAGGTTCTTTCCGATGTCGTGCACGTCGCCTTTGACGGTGGCAAGGATTACTTTTCCCCGCAAGGCCGAGTCGGTTCGCTCCATGAACGGCTCCAGATGGGCCACGGCGGCCTTCATGACCTCGGCCGACTGCAGCACTTCGGCGACGATGAGCTTGTTCTGGTTGAAGAGGCGACCCACCTGGTCCATCCCTTTCATGAGAGGGCCATTGATGATGTCAAGCGGCCGGCGCTCTTTCAGCGCTTCGTTCAAGTCTTCGATGAGTCCGTCGCGCGAGCCTTCGACCACGCAGGAGGCGAGGCGTTCGTCGAGCGGAACGCGCGAGCGATCGACCTTGGGCGGGCCTGCCTTGCGCCCGCGAAAATGCGCGGCGAACGCCGCGATCGGGTCGTGCCCCGAGCCGGCGCCGCGGTTGCGCAAAAGGTCTTCGGCGAGCTTGCGCTCCTCTTCGGAAATGCTCGAGTAGCGCACGAGTTTTTCGGAGTTCACGATCGCGAGATCGAGGCCGGCCTGCACGCAATGATAGAGAAATACGGAATTGAGAACCTCGCGGCCCGCGTCGGGAAGGCCGAAGCTCACGTTGGAAATTCCAAGGAGCGTTTTCGTGCGCGGAAACCGCTGCTTGATGAGCCGGATGCCCTCGATCGTCTCGACGGCCGACCCCACGTACTGCGCGTCGCCGGTGGCGCAGGGGAAAACCAGAGGATCCCAGTAGATGTCTTCGGGTACCACGCCGTATTTTTCGGTGAGCAGCTTGTACGAGCGCTCGGCTACCGAAAGTTTTCGCGCGCGGGTGACGGCCATGCCCTGCGTGGGATCGTCGTCGATCGTGCCGACCACGAGCGCGGCGCCGAACCGTTTCGCGAGCGGTATCACTTTTTCAAACCGTTCCTCGCCGTTCTCGAGATTGATCGAGTTGATCAGCGCCTTTCCCTGGCAGTAGGTGAGTGCTGCCGCGATGACCTTTTCGTCGGTGGAATCGATCATGAGCGGCACGCGCGCTTTTTTGACCGCGATCTCGAGAAAGCGGCGCATGTCGGCCAGCTCGTCGCGATCGGGATTGGCAAGGCAGACGTCGATGATCTGCGCGCCGTTCTTGATCTGCGCGCGCGCGATCTCGGAGGCCTGCTCGAAATCCTCCTCGCAGATGAGGCGCTTGAACCTGCGGCTTCCGATGACGTTCGTGCGCTCGCCGATGATCACCGGGCGCAGCTCGTCGGTGACCTCGAGAAAATCGACGCCCGAGAGCCACGCGCGGCGTTCCTTGGGCGTCACGCGCGGCTTTGCAAGCGCTGCCGCGCGCGCGAGCGCCGCGACGTGGCCCGCGTGCGTGCCGCAGCAACCTCCGATGACGTTGAGCCATCCGCTTTCCAAAAATCTGCCGGCGACCGCGCTCACCATCTCGGGCGTTTCGAGGTAGTGGCCGTGCTCGTCGGGCAAGCCCGCGTTCGGCACGCAGCCGATCCGGAACGGCGAAACGCGCGCAAGCGAGCGGATGTGATCGGTCATGAATTCGGGGCCGGTCGCGCAGTTCAATCCCAGATAGAGAAGGTCGCGGTTTGCGAGCGAGGCCATCAACGCCTCGGCCGACTGGCCGGCGAGCATCGTCCCCATCGGTTCGATCGTTCCCGAAACCGCGACTGGAATTTTTTCGCCTTTTTCCTCGAAAAGCCGGTCGATGGCGAGAAGTGCTGCTTTGACGTTTCGCGTGTCCTGGCAGGTTTCAAGGAGCAGGTAATCGACGCCGCCTTCAAAGAGGGCTTTGGCTTGAACGTGGAAATGCTCTTGCAGCGATTCAAACGTCGCGCCCCCGGTGACCGAGATGGCTTTCGTCGTCGGGCCGATCGCGCCCGCGACAAAGCGCGGCTTCTGGGGTGTCGAGTACCGGTCGGCGGCTTCGCGCGCAAGCCGCGCGGCCGCCACGTTGATTTCGTGCGCGCTTGCGCCCAGCCCGTACTCGTCGAGCACGAGCGGTGTCGCGCCGAAGGTGTTGGTTTCGACGATGTCGCAGCCCGCTTCGAGGTAGGCTTCGTGGATCCCGCGGATCAGCTCTGGCCGGGTGAGCACCAGGACTTCGTTGCAGCCTTCGAGGTCGGGGCCGCCGAAGTCGGAGGCTTGCAGGTTCTTGTCTTGAATCGCCGTGCCCATCGCGCCGTCGAGGACGAGCACACGGGAGCCGAGCGCCCCGAGGAGCGCTTGAATGCGGGCTTGGCGGACGTTGCTTGCCATCAATTAAGCTTGTAGCGCGATTTGATGCGCTTGGAAATATCGGATGTGGCGCGCAGGATTTTGAGGGCTTCCGCGGGTTTAAGCAGACCGGTGCCGCAAACCGGCGCGATCATGCTCTGGGAGAGGATTTTCGAGACGGGCAGCCCCAGCCCCTCCATCGACTGGATAACGCTCAAAAAACCTTTTTCAATGCGGGCCAGCTGCTGCGCCTCGACCGGCTCGGCGGTCGGCACGATTCCCCAGGCGATGACGCCGCCGCCGCGCAGGAAATCCTGAAGGGGTTTTTTCGAGGGAATAAGAAGGCTTGGATAGTGGATGGCGTCGAAATGGATGATGTCGGCGCCGGTTTCAGCGAGAATTTGCGGCGAGATCCGGTTGCAGCAGTGCACGCCGGCTAGCGCCCCTTCTTCCTGAACCTGCCTTACCGCCGTAGTGAGATCGCCGAGCCCGTTCCTCGCGTGAGAGGGGAGTGTCGGTTCGTCGAGCATGAGAATCGGCCGATAGCCGTGTTTGCGGATCTGACGGATCTGAGAGCGCGCGTGCCGGTTCCAATCCGTCATGCCGGGCTCGGCTTTGGCGTCGGCATCGGCATCGGCGTGACGGCCGCCGAACAAGGCGAGCGGTCCCGCGATCTGCGACTTGAAGAAGACCGCGTCTTTTCTTCGCCGCTCCAGCTCGCGAAAGATCATGTTCCACGCCGAGGCCGTGCCGCGCGCAAACGCGCCGTCTTTGGTTTTCATCGCGGCGGCCGTTTGCTCGACCATGCGCTCGCGGGGAGAACGCTTTGGGAGCTGCGGCCAGTGCGGCAGTACGTTCGTTTCGGAAAGTGCGGCGCGGCACGCTCTGCGGGGATCGGTGAACGGGTAGCTTCCGATCCACAAAACGTCGCAGCAGGGCTTGAAGCGTGTCACAAACTCAAAACCCGTACGTCGCGCCGAGCGAGCCGGTGACGCGCTTGTACTCGAAGCTCGTCGGCACCGAAGAGTCGTTCAAAGTATACGACGCGTCCACGAGCCAGCTCCAACTCGCGTTCACCGTGTTCGTGAGCGCCACGCGCGCGGAATAATACCGGTCGTTGCGCGTCGGAGCGGTGTTGTTATAGCCCGTGAACGTCGTATCCAGATATTCGCGCAGCGCCACTTTTTTCGTGAGTTGCATCGTGTTCGAAAGGCCCATGCCGAACGCGGTCATGTCGTAATCCTGCCCGTTGGTCGCATCCCACTCGAAGCTGAAATAACCCGTCGGATTCCAAAGCGCGTACGCCGAGATGAAATCCACGGTCGCCTTCGCGAGCAGGCCCTGGCCGCTGCGTTGCGAGGTGCCCGTATCGGTATCCGCGTAATATTTTTTCGGACGCCAGTAGAGCTCTCCGGTGAGAAACGAGCGCGGTGTCAGCTCATACTTCACGACCGGCCCGATGTCGTGCGTGAGGCTGTATTTCGTGTAGCGCGTGCCTCCCGGACGATCGGCGTCGGGCGTGTTCTTCATCGAAAAGGTCGACTGCGCTTTAAAGCCCTTCGCAAAGCGCAGGTAAGGTTTGCGAAACACGTACGCGCCCAGCGTGTGCGAGAGAAAGTCGAAGTCGCGCGTGGCCGAGTTGAAGTTGTAGTTTCCGTAGAAAGAATACAGCGGCGTGAACTGCCAGTCGCGCGTAGGCGAAGTCGAGTAAGCGACGCTTCCGCTTAAGACCGCCTTGAGCGAGCGCTGGTTCGAAACGCCGAGCGAGTTGGTGACGTCGATCGGGTAACTCTGCACGTTGGAATCCCACTGCGCGAGCAGCGAAACCGACGAGAAGGGCTGGGATTTGTCGAGATCGCCCAGCGCCTTCGCGGCCCCCTTCGTGGCGCTTTCGGCGATGGGATCGGGCGCTCCGGCATCGGCTCCCGCGCCGGCGGAGCGCAGGGCTTCTTTGTAGTTGCGGACGGCGGCTTCGGTTCGTCCGAGCTGAAGATAGGAGTTGGCGAGATAATAGCGGACCGCGGTCATGATCGCCTCGGCGTCCGGCCACGCGCTCGCGGTCGAGAAGTCATGGAGCGCGCGGCGGGGGTTCGCGTCTTCGAAGTCGAGCAAGCCCAGAAAAAAACGGCTCGTGCCCGGATTGAAGTTTCCGTCGACGGCCGCGCTGAAATTCTGGCGCGCTTCGCCGCGGTTTTTCTGCTGCAGGCGAATCATCCCAAGCTCGAAATGGTACGCGGGGCGCTTCGAGAGGGGCGCGGTCGCGAGCAGCTTGCGATAGACGCCGGCGGCCTGCGGGTCTTCCTTTTTCTGGCGGTGGATCAGCGCCAGAAGCTCAAGGGCCGCGACCTGCTGATCGGAACCGGGTTCGGTGTTCGAATAAATCTTTCGGATCGTCGCCTGACCCTCGTCGTATTTCTGGGAGTGATATTGAAGCAGGGCTTCGGATTGCAGGACTTCGAGCTCGCCGGGGGTCAAAAGCTGCGCCCCCGCATGCGGCGCGGCCTCCAGCGCGAACCACAGCGCCAGAAGCGCTGCCGCGGCGTGAGGCCGACAGCGTGATAGGTATTGCCCAATTCGCATTTGAAAACTAGTCTATGTTCATCATGGCGCGGATTCAAATCATTCTGTTCCTTATTTTGGGGATGTGCGCCCAGGCTTACGCCGGCGATTCCGCCGGAAAAATCGCGGTCGTCAACGGCGAGGTGCGAATTATTTCGTCCAAGCCGGGCGACAAGGGCCGGATCACGAAACCCGGCGACGCCATCGCCAATGACGATACGATTCAGACCGCGTCGGGCGCATCCGCCAAAGTGCTTTTCTCTGACCAGTCGATGATCGACGTCGGCTCCAACAGCTCCTTCAAGGTGAGCGACTACGCGCTCAAAGCCGGCGAGGACCGCACCGGCACGTTCTCGCTCTTGTACGGGAAAATCCGTTCGCTCATCACGAAAAAAGTCGGGCCGCAGGGCAAGGTCGAATACAGAGCGGGCGGCGCGGTCATGGGTGTTCGGGGAACCGAGTTCGTCGTGGATGCGCCGAAGATCGACGCGGCTGCGGGTGAGGCCGGAGGGTTTTCACCGCCGTCGATCGTCGTGGTTTCGGGGCTGGTTCAGGTGGCGCTTCTTGCGGGTGGCCCGCCGATCGTTTTGAAGCCCGGGGACATGGTCGTGGCACCGCTGGGTCCCGCGCCAGGAGCTCAGCCTCCGGCCGGTGGCGCGCCCGTGGCTGAGCTTCAGGTGACCAGGGTCAGCGGAGATCAGATGCAGTCCATCGTTCAGGGAGCGAAATCCGAAGATCGCACGTTCGTGGCGGCGGTGACGATCCAGGCCGGGCCACAAGGCGCGGCAGGCCCAGGCGGACCAGGGCTACTCGCGATGAATGCGGTGGGGGCGATCGTTTCGGGCGCGATGAAGGAGCAGAACGTGAAGCAGGAAGGCGACGTCATCCGGCGCGCGCCGCCGCAGGAATTTCAGAGGGGCCCGATGCAAGTTCCGCCGGTCAATATCATTCCCGGAGGGCTCGTGCATCTATCGGTGAAGGTGGAGTGAGCATGAAAACACGCGAGGTTTTGAAAAACGCTGTTTGTGCGGCCCTGACTTTGGCGGTCGCGGTTCTGGCCGCGGGTGTGGGCTGTTCGATGGACCATCCCGCGAAAAACGGCGGCACGTTCAGCATCAAGATCGAAGACGATCCGAACGCGCCGAGGTATTACTCGGTCATGCAGGATATCATGACGATTACCACGCCGGGCTCAGCCGCTGATTTCAGTTGCTTCGCGGTGAATGTCACCGGGCCGGGCATCGTATCGAACAACAGAATCGGGAACGAGTGCACGATCCTTGGCGACA
This sequence comes from Deltaproteobacteria bacterium, assembly GCA_016186905.1. Taxonomy (GTDB): domain Bacteria; phylum Bdellovibrionota; class UBA1018; order UBA1018; family UBA923; genus JACPKS01. The sequence goes on along the minus strand of JACPKS010000102.1, from coordinate 34,753 downwards.
ATATGAATGGCAGGGGAGTGGGGATTGTTTCCGATCCCGTTGCGCGCGGGAAGACGATCGAGCTGAACGTCATCCCCGGCAAAGACCGCCGTGTGGACGTGTACGGAGTGTTTCCCCCGACGCAGGAATGCGGGGGCAGCAACGATATCGCCACGGACCAGTTCGGATATTATCTCGGCGGCAAAGACGTCGAGATCCACGAGAACACGCAAGTCACCGTGCAAACGTTTTTTCAGTCCGGAAAGCCGCCGTCGGTGGCGTGCAAGAATGATCTTTGGTTGAGGGCGGGGATCAATCCGCCGCATGAGGTGTATTATAAAGACGCGTCGATTGTGGATATTTCCACGTCAGCCCCTTCGCCAACACCGACCGCATCACCGAGCCCATCCTACACGCCACTTCCACAGCAGAACTACGCCGATATTCTCAATCCGGACGGAACCTATTTCGAGGCAAGAGCTTACGACAATACTTATTACCCGGCGTTGGAGTTTCGATACAATGTGACGAATCTCACGATGAGTAATTTTTCGTCGATGGAGGTGGTGTTTTCTGCCGCCGCCGGCAAGACAAGTGGTAGCTGCGGGCCATCCGGATCCGTCGTTCCCTCCGTTGCCGCGATGGAGGTCTGGAAGCAATCTACAGGGCTTTGGGTGGGTGGCTTTCAGCCGCTGCAGGCTTCTCTTCAACCGCAGTTTTATGGCGCTTCAGTGCCGAATCCATCTGAATTTGTTTTCCCGGCAAACAGCCAAAAATTTATCATCGCGCGCATTCGCACTGCGACGGCAGCGAGTTATTGCGGGTTTGTCAGAGTCGACTTCGCCGCACTTAGCCTAAGGCGGTAGCCCTTCAAGTTTCGGCAAGACTCAAGCTTTCACTACCTGACCGGCTTTGAGGAACCCGACGCGATCGCGGTGTTGCGTTCGGTAAAGGGCAAGCGCGAATTCACCATGTTCGTGCGCCCAAAAGATATCGCCAAGGAAATCTGGACGGGTTACCGCTGCGGTGTTGAAGGCGCGGTCGCAAGCTTTGGCGCCGATAAAGCGTATCCCACAGAGGAATTCGACAAGCGGATGCTGGAGCTCCTCAAGGACTGCGATCGCATCTACTACAGCTTTTTCAAGACGATGAATCGCGACGCGGCGGAGCTTCTTGACCAGAAAGTTTTGCGCCTGCTCGAGCAGCATCGCGCAAGTCTCGGGCGCACGGGCCGCGGCATCCTGCCCTTCCACGACCTGCAGGACGTGATCGGCGAGATGCGCATCCGCAAGACGCCCGAGGAGATCGAGCGTTTGAGGCGCGCCTCCGATATTTCGGCGCGCGCGCACTTCGAAGCGATGGCGCGGGTGAAGCCGGGAATCTTCGAGTACCAGATCGAGGCGCTCATCGAGTACGTCTTTCGCAACGAGGGCTGCGAGCGGCATGGATATCCGTCGATCATCGCGAGCGGCAGGAACGCGACGATCCTTCACTATGTCGAGAACAACCGGCAGATGGCCGACGGCGATCTTCTGTTGATCGACGCGGGCGGCGAATTTCAATACTACACCTCCGACATCACGCGCACGTTTCCGGTGAACGGCGAATTCACGGCGCCTCAAAAAGAGCTCTACGAGATCGTGCTTGCCGTGCAGAAAGAATGCGTGCGCATGGCCAAGCCCGGCGCGACACTTTTGAAAATCCATGAGTTCGCGGTTTCCGAGCTCACCGACGCGATGATCAAGCTTGGATTCCTGAAAGACGCGAAAGCGAAGGCGATCGAGTCGCTCGCGTACAAACGATTCTATCCGCACGGCACGGGTCATCTTCTGGGCATGGACGTGCACGACATCGGGCTCTATCAGATCGACGGCGAGCCACGAAAACTCGAGCCGGGGATGGTCTTCACGGTCGAACCCGGATTTTACGTGCTCCACGACGACACAACCGTGCCCGAAAAGTATCGCGGCATCGGCATCCGCATCGAAGACGACGTTCTGATCACCGATGGCGGCCACGAGGTGCTCACCTCCGGCGCCCCCAAAGAAATCGCCGAAATGACTGCTCTCATCGGCACCAAGAGGTGGATTTCATTGAGTTAGTTAATAAGTTGGCTGCTAACTAACGGCAAAGCGGTGCGTCATAAAAAGGTAGCACCTAATTTTTTACGGTGTTATGCGTTGTAAAAAGTAGGTCATCACCTTTTCACAACACATGGCAATAAAACTCGGAACCCGCACAATTGATTTTCCGTATGTGCTCGCCCCCATGGCGGGCCATGCGCGAGCTCGGCGCGGGTGTGGTGATCAGCGAGCTTATTTCGGCCACAGGGCTTGAGTACGCGAGCCGCAAGACGCGCGATCTCTGCGCGTACTTCGAGGAGGAGCGCCCGGTGGGCCTGCAGATTTTCGGCGAGAGCGCCGAGCACCTGGCGTCAGCCGCGCGCGAGATCGAAAAGCGCGGCGGGGATTTCGTCGACATCAATCTCGGGTGCCCGGTTCCTAAAGTCGTATCCAAAGGCGGCGGCGCCGCGATGCTGCGCGACCCAGCCGTGCTTTATAAAACCCTCGCGCATGTGAAGTCCGCGATCAAAATCCCTCTGACGATCAAGATCCGCACTGGCTGGGACGCGAGTTCGGTGAACGCGCTCGAAAACATCCACGCGGCGGCGGAAGCAGGCGTTGCGTGGGTCGCGATTCACGGCCGCACGCGCGCGCAGGCGTATGAAGGGCAAGCCGACTGGGAGTTGCTCGCGCGGCTCAAAGAAAAATCTCCCGTCCCGATCATCGGAAACGGCGACGTGCTTACGGCGGAGCAAGCGGTGGCGCGCAAGCGTGAGAGCGGCTGCGACGGCGTGATGATCGGGCGCGCAGCGCTCAGAAATCCGTTTATTTTTTTGGAAATCGCGCGACTGGAAGGTCGTGACGACATCGCCGGGCGCCGGGCGGCGTTTGAAGAGCGCCCGTATTGGTCTCTCGTTTCGCGCCATTATGATCTGATGAAAAATTCGACCCCGCCGTTTTACACTGGAGTATTGCTACGCAAGTTCATGACCTGGTACTCGGCGGGGATGGAAGGCGCCGCGCGTTTTCGGGGCGCGCTCTACGAAATCCCGACGGAAGAGGAAAATCTCGAAAAGGTCTTGGCCCTCGGTCGTGAGTTTTTCGACCGCGCCGGAGTGGGCAAGTCGGCATCCTACCTCTCTGAGCCATTCCTTCAAGGCGGACACGGTTAGCTAAAGGTGCCAGCCTACTTTTGAACCGGCACTTTTTGCCCGATTTAGCGCGCTTTTCATTTTTCCGATCCGATTCATAGGATGGGTGTTTCCTTAACCAAAACCAGCCGGTTAGGTGCGTTCTTCGCGTCGCTTGCGGCGCTTTACGCGCTCGCATTTCAGCCGGCGACCGCGCAGGCTCAGGCCGACCGATTTCTCGGCTACGCTGAATTTCAGAAACTCATGGTTTCCGCGGTGGCGCGAACGCCGGAACTCGAAGAACTCTGGAAATGGGCCGACGCGAACGGAGAAAAAGTTTACCTCGGCGGCGGGTCGGTGAGAAAGCTCGCGCATTGGTACTTCGAAAAGATGCGCGTGAACGGCACGCAGGGGATCTTTGAATTGCGGCCGCCGAGTTTATCCGAACTCGCGGTGTTGAAATATTCCGACTTCGACCTTGTCATGACCCCCGAAGCCCTTGCGAAGCTCAAGAATTCCGGCTTGCCCTACGCGAAATGGGACGTCATCACGACCGGCACGTACGCGCTTCACAAAGGGCTTGGCGGCGCTGCCATCGAGAAGACGCTGATCAACCCGTCCGGAATCGAGGATCCCTTCTCGGGCCTTGAGGCGTATCACCGCGGCGAGCTCAGTATGGCCTGGCCCGACGAAGCGGAGTTCACGGATCTCGCGCGCGAAAAATTCCGCGGTGAGGGCTATACTCGTGTTTCGCAGGTGATCCGGATGCTGCGTTTTCAGCGCGAGCTTCCCGAGTGCAAGATCCCGGAGGAAACGCTCGCGAAAATGCGACTGGCCGGTCATGGCGAGGCGGCCATGGGCTTTCCGTGGAGCATCGGCGAGTTGCAGCGGGATTATCGCATCGTCAAGGAGCTTGAAAAACTCCACGAGATCGGCGGGAAGAACTTCGAGGACGTGCTTGGCGATCTGCGCGGGGCGAATCTGCTCAAGGTTCTCGCCGAAAACGGGTATTACGTTCCGGGCGCCGAAGGGAAAATCCCGGACTTTTCAAAGCTGTCGCGCGCCGGCTTCAACGCCGCGGAGCTGGGCTATGCGAAATCGATCGCCGGAAATTCGGAAAAATTTACTTCGAAACTTCGCACGGGTTGTGTTCGCCTGCTGATGAAACGTTTCGCCGGAAAAGGCGCGCGAGAAATGAGGAGCGCGTACGAGCCGTCGACGAAAACGCCTGATAACGGTTTGCCGGAGGTTACGCGATCGGGCTACCGCAGTGAAGTGGCGGGGATGGATTTGGCGGGCCCGCACACGATCCACGACCTTGGCGCCTATCTCGCCGACAATCTCGGGGAACAAACGCTGCGCGCCGCGCGCGCGTCGAAGCTGCCGTTCGTGCTCTGCGTGGGTGACGGTGCGGAGACGATGGCTCGATTGGCGGCGGCCGGTTGGACGATTTTCGACGAAGTTTCCAAACGCGAAGGATACCACGGGGTTTTTCTCGCCAAAGACCGCGAGGGCCGCCAGGCGTATCTCATTACGCGCGTCAACGGGGATGACCGCGTGGTACACCTCCAGAGTCTTTTGAAACTTGCGGGTGTTGGCGCGAACCGAATTTCCACGCTGGGCGAAACGCGCTCGTGGAAACCGGAGTATCTCGTGAAATTCGGGGAGATGGGCTACGTTCCGGATCTCGTCGTCTACGGATTCGGCACGACGGCGCTGCGCGCGATCCTCGAGCGCGAACGCATCGCCAACGCCGGGGCGCTCTTGAAGCTGTATCGCGCGTCGGTTGCCCGGAAAGCGAAATTCGGCGGAAGCGACCTCGCGAATTTTCCGATCTACATCTTGCGCTTCCGTAACGGAAAGACCGCCTGGATTTTTCAAAATATGTACGGCGACCTTTCGCTGCAGCTCCTCGAGGCCTTGTCCGAGCACGGCGCGAAGAAATTCGTGTACCTGGGAACGGCAGGCGCATTGCACTCGGGCTTCAACGTCGGTGACCTGGTGATACCCGAGCGTGTGGTCGGACCCGACGGAAAAGCGCGCGCTCTCGATTGGCTCGAAAAAGTTTCTGATGTTCCCGTGAAGGGAACCTATCAGAGAGTCAGCACGCCGAATCTCGAAACGAGGGAATGGACGGAACGCTCGATCAAATCGGGTGTTGACCTTATCGATGTGGAACTCGGTCATTGGATCGAATACGCGAAGAGGAACCCCGCGCTTGAACTTACGCCGGTACTCGCGGTTTCAGACGTGTTGACCGGGCCGAACCATCGCGACATGACCAAGTGGTCCGACGAAGACCGGTTGCGCTTGCGCGACACGTTTTTGCGGGTGATCGGGGCGTCGCTCGGATTCAAGAGCCCGGCGGATTACGGCGTCGCGAAATTTCAAAGCGAACTCATCGTCAAGGGCGGAGGTCGTTCGAAATGAGAACGCGCCCCGGTCTTTTTCACCGGCTGCCTCATGCGTTGCTTCTTGTTTGCTGGCTCGCGAGCGCGACCGCGTGGGGAGGGGATTCGTGCGCGCTTCTTCTTACCCAAGCTCATGGCTCGACCGCGCTCAACCGTATCGAACGAAACCCGTCGATGAAGGGAGTATCCGGCAGCTTTCTCGTCGATGTTTCGCGCTCGGGCCTCGGTGATCTCTCGGCGCCCGCGGCCACGGCGCTTGCCGCAGACATCGCTTCGCTGTTCCCGCGCGGCGCGCTCGCTGACTCAAGCGTCACCGAAATTTTCGTGATCGGCGCGATGGAAGACGTGACGGCCCTTCAGGCCGCGATCTCCGGAAAGGCCTTTCGCCACGCGGGCGGAAATTTTGTCGTGGATTTCGACACGACGGCTGACCTGCGGCGGGTGTACGTGCTCTCGTCCGCGCTGAATCCCGAAATGGGGCTTAAGCCCGAAACCGTCGAGGCCGGGCTTTTCGTTCCGCCGGGCGCGGAGGAGCGGGCGATCGACATTCCCAAACTCAAGCGAAGAAAGATCAACGCGCTTATGAATGGACCGGCGAAAGGCGGCTCCGTATTCGTCGGGGGCTTGATTTCGATTTCCGCCGAACCGCCGGAAGGTTTTTTTGCGGCCTCAACGGCAGCCGAATTCGCGGCCAAGGGCTGGATGATCGGGAAGGCCGAGCATTCATCGACTTGGATTTACCGCGTGCCCGACTCCAGGGAGGAATCGTACTTCAAATTCGCGTACTCCTCGCCCGACCGTGCAAGAGAATCGCCCCATGGGGCGAAATTCAAGATCGCCGCGGGAATCGGGCCCGCGAATTTGCCGCGTTCAAAGGGCGGCGCGGAGGCCGACTTGCTCTGGCTCGGCGACGAGCAGGGTGGCGCTCTCGAACGCTACCTGCGAAAGATTTCCGGCAAGGATCTCGAACTCGAGGATCTTTATGTCGAGAAGGGTCTCATCCAGAAAATCAATCCGCGGGCGTTCGTCGTGGCGGGCGCGGACCATACGCACGCCCTCACCGAAAAAGGGTTCAGCGAAATGGTGACCGAGCCCGCAATCTATCGTCGAGTCTTCAGCGAAGAATACGATAAGTACCTGCTCTCGCTCTTCGAGACGGGGAGGAACGCGGATGCCGGCAAGAGCTATCTTCTCGCCACTTCCCGCGGTTGCAGCCAGGGATGCGCAATCTGTTGCTCGGGCGGTACGACGCGCTTTCAGTTTTTCCCGGCTGAGCGTATGCTGCAGGAGCTCGAAAAAATCGCGAAGCACGGTAAGATGAAGTCCGGCGAGACGTTCAACGTCTTCTTTGTCGACAGCAACTTCAATAACAACTCCGCGCGTCTGATCGAGTTCGCCGACCTCCATGAGAAGAGCCAGCTAAACGGGCGTTTTCATTTTTTCGTTCGCCACAATACCGCGAACGGATTCCTCAAGGCCGCGACGGGCGGCGTGAAGGTTCCGAACGAAGACCTGATCGACGCTTACTTCCGCCTTGGCATTCGCGAGATTTTCATGGGAATCGACGCGTTCGACGACGCGAGCATCGTGACGCTTAAAACGCATAAGTTCAAGGTCGCCAAAGAAGCTTCGGATGCGCGTCCCATCTACAATTATCAGGGATTGAAAAGTCTCATCGCGGCTTTTGAGAAGCGCGGTTTGTTTACGAAGGGATTTTTTCTGACGAACAATCCGTGGGTGAGCGATTTTGACCGCATCGACAGCTATTACAATCTCGTCGAACTCTGGCTTGTGAATCCGCACTTCTCGATCGACTCAAGGGAACGCGCGATCCTGCGGCTTAAACCATTCGAGGGAAGCCCGATCGGCGAAGTCTCGAAGCAGTCTGGCGGTGGGTTGACCAAAGAAGGGCGATTCGTGGCGCGCGGGCCGCTTGGTGAGTTCGACGAGATGATGGAATTCTCAAAACTTGGCGCACCCCAGGTTCTTGGCGGTGCGGGCGGCGCAATCGAGGAATTTCGCGCAGGCATCGCGAAGCTTCGCGATGCGGCGGAACGCGTGCTGGTATCGGGATCGGCAAGCGATCGCATGCACGCTGAACGAATCATCCGCAAGATCATTCAGCGTGAGCGCGAGTTGGCGAAGACGTTGGTGAAGATTGGACTCGATCGCACGTCGGAGGGTGGAAAGCTGATCGCCGAAATCCAAAAATTCACCGGCGCGCACGCCGACCTGCCAGACTTCGATCCGGAGATTCAGAAAGAGGCCTTCCGTGAGTCTTCGAAAACGCTCGTTGAAGGGCTGCGCACGCAGCGAGACTGAGTTTATTTTTAGTTAAATCATGTTCTCAGGCCGCACCCACTGGTCGAACTGCTCCGCCGTCAGGTAGCCGAGTTTCACGCCGGCTTCTTTCAAGGTGGAGTTGTCGGCGAACGCCGTCTTCGCGATCTTGGCGGATTTATCGTACCCGATATGCGTATTCAACGCCGTCACGAGCATCAGCGAGTCGTTCAGGTTTTTCCTGATGCGCTCGAGGTTCGGCTCGATTCCCGCGGCGCAGAATTCCTCGAAGCAAAGCATCGCGTCGGCGAGAATGCGCGCCGACTGCAGGTAGTTGTGGATCATGACGGGCTTGTAGACGTTGAGCTCGAAGTGGCCCTGTGAAGCCGCGAACGCCACGGCCGCGTCGTTGCCGTAGACCTGGCAGCACACCATCGTCAAAGCCTCTGACTGCGTGGGATTCACTTTTCCCGGCATGATCGAGCTGCCCGGCTCGTTTTCGGGAATGCGAATCTCGCCGATTCCGCAGCGCGGCCCCGACGAAAGGATGCGCACGTCGTTCGCGATCTTGAAGAGCGCCCCCGCGAGCGCGCGAAGCGCGCCCGAGGCGAACGCCAGCGCGTCGTGCGCGGCCAAAGACTCGAACTTGTTCGGCGCGGTCCGAAACGGATGGCCCGTGATCTCGGCGATCTTCGCCGCGACCTTCACGTCGTAGCCGGCCGGCGCGTTCAAGCCCGTGCCGACGGCCGTTCCGCCGAGCGCCAGCTCATACAGGCCGTCCAAAGAAGCTTCCACGCGTTTTCGCGAGTTGTCGAGCTGCGTGACCCAGCCCGAAATTTCCTGGCCAAGTGTGAGCGGAACCGCATCCTGGAAATGGGTGCGGCCGATCTTGATGACGCCGGCGAATTTCCGCGCCTTCGCATCCAAAGTGTCGCGCAGTTTTTTCAGCGCGGGCAGCAGCGTCTCGCGCGCCTCGCACACGGCCGCGACGTGCATCGCGGTGGGAAACGTGTCGTTCGACGACTGCGACATATTGACGTGGTCGTTGGGATGGATCGGCGCTTTCGAGCCCATTTTCGCGCCCGCGCTTTCGATCGCGCGGTTGGAAATGACTTCGTTCGCGTTCATGTTCGACTGCGTGCCCGATCCCGTCTGAAAAACGCAGAGCGGAAAATGCGCGTCGAGCTTTCCGTCGATCACCTCTTGCGCCGCCCGGCCGATCAGCTCGAATTTATCCGCGGGCAAAATTCCCAATTCGTGGTTCGCGCGCGCGGCCGCGAGCTTGATGATGCCAAGCGCCCGGATCATCGGGCGCGTGAAACGGATGCCGCCGACGCGGAAGTGGTGCAGCGAGCGTTCGGTCTGCGCGCCCCAGTAGCGGTCTTCCGCGACTTCGACCGTGCCCATCGTGTCGGTCTCGTTGCGTGTTTTCATGGTTTCTCCTCTGTATATTTATCGCGCGTGTCGCGCGCGACGCGAAAGGCGCAGCAATACTGCCCGCCGAGCGGAAGCCATCCCAGGAGCGATTCGATCCGGCGAAAGATTGAGCCCCTCCATGGAAAATACAATAGGGACCGCGAATCCACGACCTCGAGCCCCGCGTCGCGCCCCATTTTCTTGAGCGTGCTCGGCCGCAGCAAAACCGCGTCGCGATCGAACTCGCAGCGGCTCACCACGGCGCGCGTGAGCGGATTATACGGATTGTGCTCAAACACCGCGACCAGGCCGCCTGTACGGGTGACGCGCTTCATCTCGGAAAGAAAATCCCGCCACAGCGCGGGCGGCACGTGGTGCATCACGCACACGGCAACGGCTGCATCGAACGTCGCATCCTCGTACGGAAATATTTTTCCGTCGTAGTGCTTGTATTCCACTCCGGGATTGGTTTTTGCAGCGGCGGCCAATGACTCTTCGGAGACATCGATGCCGCACAGGGCGCGCACCCGATCCGTCCAGAACCGGTCCATAAGGCCGATCCCGCAGCCCACGTCCAATACGCGCGCTTCCTTAGCGTTCCCAAGCAGTGAAATAAAGTGGTTTGCTTTAACCTGCAGTATCAAATCGCTATCGGCTGCCGGTGCGATCGCAAGCGATTTACGGACATGAGCGCGATACTCGTCTTTGTACTGATCGAAATCCATGCCGCGCTATTTTACTAAACTCAGGGAGTGCGCGTGCCGACGAGATACTCACTCGCGCCGTTGTAGCGAATGATCCAAGCGGTTACCGGGCCTGCTGGCGGGATGGGGCATCCCCATGCCAAGTTGTCGGCAACGCCCGCGGCTTTTATTTCCGAGGCGAGATTCGTAACGGCCTCGTAAACGAAGCCGTTGCACGCATCGTAGTAGGTTCGAGTGACGGCAAGGCGCGACGGTTGCGGAAGCGGCATTCTCGGGCATGCCGTCTGGCAGACGAGATAGGGATAAAAGGTCAGCTGGTAGGGCGAAGTATAAGGATACGGCAACACGCGTTCGAGAGTAACGGTGTAAGCGACATAGAAGGGTTGTATGGCGGCATTAACCGGACGCAATTGGCTCTGCGCAACGATCACGCCGGCTTCGGCGCGCGCGCCCCAAAAACCGCAGGTTAACCCCAACACCAATAAAACGGAATGCAGTTTTCGCATCGATTTTTCTCCTCTATGCGTCCTGTTTCAAGGCAGGCAGGACAGTCCCTGTTTTATATATGTATTTTCGTAACATGGGGGCGGATTTATGTCATCCCGTTTGATGCGCGCGGGGCTTGAATCTGGCAACTTCGCCGAACGCAGGATATATCCATTTTTAATGACCACGTTTGACCGTGACCTGCATGTGAAGATCCTGGAGTTTGTCGAGCGGCATGAACGTGACGCGGGCGCTCGCAGAATCGCGATTTTCGACGCCGACGGCACGCTTTGGCGCGGAGACGCGGGCGAGGAGTTTTTTCGGTACCAGCTCGATCATCGCTTGCTTCCCGCGCGGGGCGCTAAGCCCGGCGCGTTTCCCAAACGCGATCCATGGAAGAAGTATTGGGATGAGGTATCAAACGGCGATCCCGCGCGCGCGTACGGCTGGCTTGCGCAGTGGAACGAAGGCGCGACCGTCGAGGAAATGAGCCGCTGGACCACCGAGTTTTTTCGCGACCGTTTTTGCCACGCGGTTTTCGAACCCATGCGCACGCTTTCGCACGCGCTCAGAAACTCGGGCTTCGAGGTCTGGGTCGTGAGCGCGTCTTTTTCGTGGGTGATTCGCGAGGGTGTTAAGGGTTACGGCGTTCAGGAAGATCACATCATCGCCGCCGACGTCGAGATGAAAGACGGGGTTTTCACCGGAAAACTCGCTCACGCGGTTCCATACCGAAAAGCCAAAGTGGAGCTCATCCGCGCGCGCATCGGTGCTGACCCGCTTTTTGCCGCGGGAAACACGATTTGGGACAAGGACATGCTTCAGCTCGCAAGAGAGTTTGTCTTGGCGGTGCATTCCGAAAAAGACGGCGAGCCCGGCTTCGAATCCGAGCAGAAACTTCGCAGTTTCGCCGAGGGAAAATCCGCGTCCGGAGCTCGCGGCGTGTTATGGTTATCGCAAGGTTTCTGACCGCTACGTAGCGGGCTGAACACAAAAATTTACAGGAAGTCATATGGCTATTCTAAGTGTGGCCCGCATGGGGCATCCGATATTGAGGCGGAAAGCCAAGCCCGTCGACCCCATGGAGATCCGCACCAAGGAATTTCAGAGCCTCGTCGACGACATGGTCGAAACGATGCGCGATCTCGATGGCGTGGGATTGGCCGCGCCTCAGGTTTATCGCTCGATTCGTCTTGCGGTCGTGGAACTCACTGACGACAATCCCCGTTATCCCGAAAACGGCGGTGCAGGCGAACTTTCGGGGCTGCAGGTTTTCATCAATCCCAAGATCACGAAGCTTACTCGCAAGAAAGCGCGGAACTGGGAGGGGTGCTTAAGCGTTCCCGGCCTTCGCGGGCTGGTCGCGCGCCCCGACAAAGTGCGCGTGAAGTACCTTGATCGCGAAGGGAAGTCGCGCACCAGGGTCGTTGAAGGCTTCCTCGCGATCGTGCTTCAACACGAATTCGATCACTTAGACGGCGTGCTTTACGTCGACCGGCTTGTCGACTCGAAATTCCTCGTGTTCGAGGAGGAGTTTGAAAAGCATGTGATCAACGAGGTTGATTCTGAAGCCGCGTCTTAAGCGCAAGCCGCGCGCCGCGCCGGAGCTTGGCTTCCTCGAAGCGCCGCTTCTCTTCTTTCGTTTCGGGAATCACGGGCGGCACCTCCCTGGGCTTTCCCGCCGCATCCAAAGCCACGAAGGTGAGATACGCCGTCGCGATGTGCGCGCGCGTGCCTGAAAGCCCGTCCTCGCTCTCGACGTGCACGCCGACTTCCATCGACGTGCGATGCGTGTAGTTGACGCTCGCGAAGAGGCAGATCGCGTTGCCCAGACGCGCGGGCGCCACGAAATGAAGCGCGTCGATGCTCGCGGTGACGCAGATCGCGCGCGCGTGCCGCGTGGCCGAGATCGCGGCGGCGACATCGATCCAGGCCATGATCTGGCCGCCGAAAATCGTTCCGATTTGGTTCGTGTGGCTTGGAAGCACGATTTCCGTCATTTGCACATGCGAGGCGCTCACGGGCTTTCCGGATTTTTTCGTCCGCATGCTTTTATTGTAATACGTGATACGAAAACGGCGATGGTTTTCGCGAACGCTATCGATGCTCGATCCGGTAAACCTGCATCTCATCCTGCACGCCCTTGAGCCGCGCTTTCTTCGGCGTGATGTGGTAGCTGCTGAGAAGCTCCCGCACGCCGGGAAATCCGTAAACGTCCTCGGTCACGTAAATCTCCTCGGCATCGGCGAGCCCCTGCACGCGCGCGGCGATGTTGACGGATTGGCCGAAGTAGTCCAGCCGCTCGTTGAGCGTGACCGCGATCGAGGCGCCCTTGTGGACGCCGATCTTCAGGATGATGCGCTTTCCATCGGGGCCGTCGTTGAACTCCTGGATCTCGTCGATCATCCCGGTTGCCGCCTTGATCGCGTCTTCCGGGCTGAGAAACGTCGCCATTACGGCGTCGCCGATGGTCTTCACGATGGCGCCGCGATTGCCGCTGACCACCTTCCCGAGCGTATCGAAATGCTGGCGGACGAGCGCGAACGCCTTGAGATCGCCGATTCGGTCGTAGAGCTCGGTTGAGCCTTTGAGATCGGTGAACAAAAACGTGAGGTCGCGTACGCCGATGCCCTCCTCGCCTTCGATGACTTCCGTGCGGAAGAGGTCGCGGAAGGACTGGGTCGAGAGCAGCTTTTTTCCGGAAAGATAGGGTTCAAACTCCAGCGGGCTGTTCACGTGTCCGGGGGGAAACGCGAGCAGCAGGAGCGAGGCCTTTTTCGCGGCGGTGTTTTCAATTTCAAAATCCGTCGTTCCCGAAAGGGCGCTCCCCTGGTCGGGTTCCGCCTTCGTCTCCGAAAACCGAACGGAAACGGCCTGAATGCCCTTGGCCCTCGTTTCGGACACATCGTACATGAAGCCAGCATTATTGAGCAGGTCATGTCCCATGATCTGGCCGCGTTCGAGCTCGATCCGGATGTTCTTTTTTTCGCCGGGCGCGAAGTAACTCATGTGCTTGAGCATCCGTGGGATGGCTTCGATGAACCGCGGACCTCCTGGAATCCGCCCTTCGCGGCTGAAACGGTACTTGAGATAGTAATCCTGCACGGAAAGGGATTCGGGATCATGAGCGGCGATTGTCCGGATTTGAGGCGAAACCGTGAAGCTGACCTGGATGAAGTCGTCAAGCGTGGCGTCGGTGCCCTCGCGGCACATCGTGCAGAAAAAATGCGAATGGACGGTTTTAAGCGAGGCGAAGCTCGTGACGATGTCGCTGCAGAACGGGCACAGCAGATTCCAGTTCATCTCGAAGAGGCCGAGCTTCGTGGCATGGAGAAACAGATCGATGGACTCGGTTTCGGCGATGTTTTTTTCGGACGCAAGCGCGATCGGGTTCACCCTGAACAATGCGAAATCGTCTTCGGCGCGGATCAGCGATTCGAGCTTCGACACAACGCGCGGGCTCCAGGTTCTGGCCTTCTCAAGCGCCGCTAGTTTCTCATCCAGTAGCTTCTCGTTTACCTTCATAAGAGGATTATCGTACTCATCGCCGACATCGAATAAAAGCCGCGCAGCGTACAGGACTCGAACTCACACTCCGATTCCGCATGACCTCTTTAGAGCGACTAAATTAACTTGACTAATATTGTCTAGATTGATATATAACGCGCCTATGCGAAGTATTAAGATTTGGATATTAAAGGTTTTTCCTCTGATCTTGGCCAGTACTTTTTGGGCCATTCCTGGATTTTCAGAAGGACACAACATTCCCACGGGAGCCATCGGTAGCCCGCTCTACAAGGTGGCTGGCCGGGACGTGATCGTCGTTCGCGGCGGTGTCGATCGCATTGCTCCTTTGTCGCCGACGGGGCTGTTGGATCGCTCCGTTCCTCAAGACGATCCGTCTCCGGAAAAATGGTTTCATTTCGAACTCAAGAATTTTGTTTTTCAAATCGATCTTGTGAAAAAAGAAACCAAAGCGGATATTTCGGATGCGCTTTGGGTTCCGTCTCTTCTGGCCGTCAATCCGGCCGTTGGCTTGTCCATGACCGCCGCGATGATCTCGACGCCAAACCGAAAAGAAATTTACGAGAAAGCGATTGAATCGGGTTCGCTGTACGACCGGATGCTGCTGTCACTGAATAAGGATCGGTATCGGACATTCCATCGCCGCCTTGAAGACGGACTTTCAGCGGTTAACTCCGATTACGAATATCACGGCATCTCCGACCGGAAATACGGCTATTGCTGGGGATTTTCCACGCTCGCGCGCAGGCTCACGATGTTGGCGTTTTTCGATCCCGGCGCCAAACCGCCCGTGCCGGCGTATGCCGCGAACGGCTTAAAAAAGAACGAAGCCTGGTTCCGATATTACGAAAAGAAGCTGGATCAAATCCTTCTTCGCGGAAAACCCGAGGTCATTCCGGGATTCCGCAATATCCGCGAGCTTACGGTGGTTCCTGAAATCGAATTTTACCTGAAACTTCGGGCCATGGATCTCTGGGCCGACGTCGCCACGCACTTCTGGAGCGTGCCGATGTTCGTGAACGGCGACAAGATGATGGAAAATTACGAAATCCTGCTTCTCGCGCTCGATCTCAAGAAGCGCACGAACCGCGGCGAGCTCGTGAAAATTCTCTTCGCCGCGAAGGATTCCAAGCACCTGATCGACTGGGATCCGGGCTGGGACTGGGCCAGTATCCACAAGGGCGCGACCGACGTGCACTCGGTTCTCGTGACGTCAGTCGATCTGAACCGCGACGGAACCGGCTTGATTCACCTTTGGGATATCAATTTTTACGCCGAAAACTATACGCATGAAGATCATGTGATCAAGATCCTCAAACAAAACGGCCGGCTGGTTCTGGATTTTCCGGCCTGGTTTGAACGCCTTGAAACTCCGCAGAAGACCAAAAACAGCAGCGTGCTCGGCCAGGTGCGCATCGCGCCCGAGTACGAAGAGGAAACCGGGATGATGCTCGCGAAGCTGCGCTCGTTCTGCAAGAAACCGGAAAACTGGAGATATTGCTCCGGCCGCTGAGGCTCGGGAGCGTTTACTTTCTCCCTCGCTCCACCATCAAATCAAGATCTTCCCGAAGACTCTGCAGATCCTCTTCGTGCTCGACTTCCTGTTCAAGAATCGTAAGGGCCATGTTGTACGTAACCATGTCTTTATCTTTGGTCGCATCCATGAGCGCTTTGTACGTTGCGATTGCACACCGTTCACCGGCAATGTTTTGGTCAAGCAGAACTGCCACATACGGGTCCTCGGGAGCGTCGTACTTGCATGGACTGAGTGCGTTCCAACCATCAGGAGATAGCACGGGTGTGCCACCGAGTTGCACAATGCGGTTTGCCAGCAGGGTCGCATGATTCAGTTCTTCGGTGGCGTGCAGGTCTAGTTCGGCGGCAACAGCGTTCTTCATCGGTCCTTTGATGAGTTTTGCCCCAAGCCAGTATTGGTAATATGCAAGCCACTCGCTCGCGTAGGCCTGGTTCAGTAGAGTAATAATCTTTTCGACATCTTTGCCGACAATTTCACGGCCCTTCGAACCCATTTTATTCCTCCGTCCAACCGTCAGTCGGGCGTTTTCACGAAAAAGTGGTGGATCGTGCAAGGCTCGAACTTGCGACCCGCTGATTAAGAGTCAGCTGCTCTACCAACTGAGCTAACGATCCACCTTACGGGAGATGGTTTTTTAACTTCGAACCACGCGGGATTCAAGGGAAAAACCATACCGCTAGGAGTTAATTGGGCTCTGCGATAAAATATGAAGTTGGGCGAAGGTTAGGGTAGTTGTATCTTTCTAAAGCACGGAAACCTTCGATGAATTAAGGGGTTCGCTTGCAGCGACGATGGATATCAGCCGCCCTTGGGATGTTTTTATTCTGTACGTTTGCAGAGGCCACGACGTTCATGAATCGCCCTCTAAAGGACGTCGTGCAGGAGTCCGCGTTGATCGTTCGAGGTCGAACCGGTGAGAGTTATAGCGATTGGGGAAAGTCCGAGTCACGGACGATCTACACCTATACCCACTTCGCGGTGACCGAAGTTTTCAAGGGAAAGCTTGGCGAGACGAACATTGTGCTGCGCCAGCCCGGGGGCTCAAAAGACGGCATCGAGCTTCACGTGCCGGGTGCCGCGACGTTTACGCCCGGCGAAGATATCGTCGTGCTGCTCGGGCCGAGATTTGCCGAAGACGGAAGCTACGACGTTCCGGGATTCACGACCGGAAAATACAACGTCATCGAAAAAGACGGACGCGTTTTTCTTGAGAGCAGCTTAGGCGGCGGCGAGGTCTATCATCCGGGGAAGGATTCTCATTCCGATTCGTACGATTCGCGGGTTCCGATCGAGGTTTTTCGCGAGCTTGCGCGCGGGGGAAATCCTCCGCAGGCCGATCGAAAACAATTTAGTAGCGCAGCGCCGAGTACAGGCCCGAAGGGCGTTACAGCGCCGCAGGCGCCGACCGCAGGCGCCGGCACTTCCGTTCCGCAGAAGACGTCGCCTTCCCAGGGCGTGAACGCCGCGTTCGACACTGCCTCCTCCGAAGAAAAACGCCCCCTCTGGATCCCCTTGAGTTTTCTCGCCCTGATCGCCGCCGGTGGATTTCTCATTTGGCGTCTCCTCAAAAAAGGAGGCGGAACGTGAGAGCCCTTCGCCTCGTGCTTGTGCTTCCCGCTCTGGCTCTAGCACTTCTTGCCGTGGCCATTCCCGCGCGCGCGTACGTTTATACGACGAGCTCGGACGGTCAGATTCTGACCTGGCCCGATCCCGCCGCTCCCGTGTTTTACGCGAACTGGGCCAACATTCGATCGTTGAACTACTCAGACGTGTTTTCGACTTTCACGAATGCGCTTCAGCGTTGGAAATATTCCGGCGTGTCTTCGATCGGCTTCGATTATTGGCAGGGAACCGGCTCGTCGGCCACACCGGTAAAAACAGAATTCGACAGCCGCAACGCCGTCTTTTTTTCGAGCCAGTCCACGCAGAAGCTTGGCGGTTCGACGATCGGCGTGACTTATATCTACTCAGCGGCGGGAGTGATTCTCGAGGCGGACGTCGAATTCAACGACGACACGTTCACGTTCACGACCAATCCGAGCGACTCGAGCCGGTTCGGCGATCAAAAGCACGTGTTTCTAGAGAACGTTGCCACGCACGAGTTCGGTCATGCGTTTGGTCTTAGCCACTCGGCGGCCCTGCAGTCGACGATGGTCTATCTTGAGTACCGCGAGCAAGCGAAACTTTCGTGCGACGACATCAGCGCGGTCGCCGCGCTCTATCCGGTGAGCAGTTTCACTACGGGACGGGGATCGCTCTCGGGTACGGTGCTTTACTCGGGAAGCGCCGTGTTCGGCGCGCATGTGCTCGCGATTTCCAAAACGCGCGGCGTGATGGTGGCCTCGGCGATCACGCAGCCCAACGGTACCTACACGATTCCAGGCCTTGAGCCTGGCGATTACCACCTCATGGTGGAGCCCTTTCAGGCGAGCGCGCCGATCAGCTCGTTGTGCGGCGGTTCCGCTTCAGGATGCTATTACGGCACCGTGAATTCCCCGAGCGTCTGCGGCGGATCGCCGTTTAAGCGCGGATTCATCGAGACGGGTACCTCGGGATTTCCGCAGACGATCGCGGTTGCGGCCGGGGCGACGACTTCGGTCGCGGACTACACGGTAAGCTGCTCGAACATGCCGGGATTGGCTTCGCCTTCGACCAGCACCGCCGCCGCCGATCTTGCGACTCCGCTGTTGCAGAATACCTCAAGCGGTTCGGCCGCGCGGGATGTCGTGAGCGCCGGGGCTAATACAGATCAATACTTCAAGCTCCTTGATGTTTCGGGAGATATTTCGGTCAAAGCGCTGGCGTACAGCCTGTATTCGCCGGTCGATCCGCATGTGACGATTTTGGATAGTTCAGGCGGAACCATTGCTGGCGCCGTTTCGACCGACGACGTCTTTCAGAATGCGTCGACGTTATACGTAAACTTCGACTCAGTCGCGTCGTATGCCGCGGCGCCGGCCGGAAATTACTACGTCAAAGTCCATAATTACCCAGCCCCTCTCTCCAACGAATACCCTGCGGGCAACTCATCGAGCACGCAGATCGACCCGACACTATTCTATCTGCTCATCGTCACGATCGGCGATACGACCGCGCTTGTACCCTCGAACTCCGCACCCGCGCTGCCAAACAACGCCCGCTGCGAGGCCGCCGATTCCTTTCCCGCGTTTGCCGATCACGGCCCGCCCGGAGGCGTTGCGACCACGCCTGCCGCGAGCTCAAGCGGCGGCGGTGGAGGCGGCGGAGATAGCGGCAGCAGCAGCAATGGCTGCGGGCTGATCGCGGACGTGTCGAAAGATCGCGCGGGCGGCTTTCGAGGGCCTGGCCCCGACGCGCTCTTTTCGGCCTGGGGCGTTCTTGTCGTTCTCGTTGCCGCGCGTCTCTGGTTGTGTTTCTGGCAGCGCAAGGTTGCGTTGAACCGATTTCGCCGATAATCTTTTCCTAAGATGAACAATCCCGGTTTGATTCGATGGAAAGCGTGCTGGCTCGCGCTGGCGATTACGGTCACGGTCGCTGGCGCGCACGCGGCACCCGGCCCGCGTTACGAGGCGGGCGCGAAGAAAAGCGGCGCGTACCGGAGCGAGGGGTTTTTCGCCGGCGGCTCCAAAGAGGTCACGTCCGTGCGCTTGAAGGATGTGCGGCGCGCCGATTCCCAGGAAGGCTTCGAACGCGTCGTGTTCGACCTCGAAGATCACGGCGAACGGGTTCCGTATTTTCAGGTGCAGGCCGCAAACGGCGAGGGCCGCGTGGTCGTGAGCATCTGGGCAGACACGCAGTACGATTTCGACGCCGCGAAAGTCGCGAAGGCTTTTTCGAAAAGCCGGCGTGTGCGCAAGTTTCGCGCGCTCCCGCGCCTGGAAGACGGGCTTTCGATCTTTGAGCTGAGCTTGAGCGGCACGGAGAAGAATACGGAGAAGAAGCTCGAAGCGTTCTATCTGACCGATCCGTCCCGCATCATCGTGGACCTGCAATGAGCGCGGACAACGAAGCTGGCGCGACGTGCAGCCGGGCGCAGCAAAAGCAAGTTTTGCAACAGGCTCCAAGACTTCCGTTTTTTTTCCTCGCATTTGCGTTCGCGCTCTCGGCGTGCTCGTCGGGGCCTGAGATCAAGCAGCAGCAGTACGCCAGGCTTTCCAACACCAAGGAGTTCGAAGAGGAGTACCAAGTCGTTTGGAAAGGCATCGTCAGCGCCACTGAGGAGTACAAGATCGAGAAGAAAGACTCCGAAAAAGGCGAGCTTCTCACGGATTGGGTCTATACGACGTCCAACGAGAAATATTTCGAGTACAAGGTGAACGGTTTTCCGCGCAAACACTACCTGCAGACGCGCTATCGCGTTTCAATCAAGGCGACAAAGCAGCTTGGGAGCGTGAGGGTGAACGTCGATCCCATCGAGGAAGTCGAGCAGCTCAAATCCGACGGCAGTTTCGATCAATGGAAAACGTCCGATGAGCCCGATTCAACGCGGGCGGCGGACATGATTCGAAAGATTGAACTGAAGATTCTAGCGCGTCCGACGTAGTGGCGACTATACCTGGTGTTGGTCGTCTTCTTTGTCTTCACCAATGGCCAGATGCCCGGCGGCGATTTCGCGCAACGCGGTTACGATTTCCTTGTTCTTGCAGCTGATCGTGCGGGGAGAGCCGTTGAGGAGCTGGCGCGTGCGTTTCGTGGCGACATGAACGAGCTCATACATATTGTCGACCTTCGTGAGGCAATCTTCGATCGTAACGCGAGCCATTGATTATTCTCCTTGGGTACGTGGAAACGTAAGTGCTTATTTATAAAGGATTGCGTCCGCCACTGTCAAGGGGATGCTGCGGTATATAAAGAATCCAGCTCATTGCGATACTTCTCGCTGCAGAAGCGGCGCCGGATCTTCATCGAAGGGGTTAATTCGCCTGTTTCGATCGAGAACTCGTTATGCAGAATCTTGAATTTCTTGATGGTTTCGTGGCTCGCGAGTTTGCTGTTCACGTCGTCGAAGATGCTCTGCACAAGCGCCAGGATTTTCAGGTTCTTCACGAGCTCGGAGTATTCGCTGAAAAGAATGTTGTGTTCCTTTGCGTACTTGACCGTTTCCTCATGGTCGAGCACGACGAGTGCCGTGAGGTAGTTGCGTTGATCGCCGTAGACCATGATCTGGCTGACGTATTTGTGGGCCTTCGAGATGTTCTCGATTTTCTGGGGGGCGATGTTTTTTCCGGCACTGGTGACGATGATGTCCTTCTTGCGGTCGGTAATCCGCACGTATCCATCGTCGTCGATCACGCCGATGTCGCCCGTGCGCAGCCAGCCTTGCGGCCCGATCACTTCGCGCGTGGCTTCGTCGTTTTTGTAGTATCCGCGCATGACCTTGCGGCTTTTGACGAGGATCTCGCCGTCGTCGGCGATTCTGCATGCGACTTCCGGAAGCGGCCGCCCGATCGTTCCGAAGCGCGGCCTTTTCAGCGGATTGAGCGTCACCGCGGCGCAGGTTTCGGTTAAACCGTAGCCCTCGAGAATCGCGATTCCGATGATCTGCATGAACTCGCCGATGTCGCGCGGAAGAGGCGCGCCGCCCGCGATGCAGAGCCTGAGCCTGCCTCCGAACTTCGCGTAGATTTTCTTGAAGACCACGCTCCGGGCGATCTCGTAGCGCGCGCGTTCGATGAGTGAGGGGTGTCTTCCGGTCCAGATTTTTTCGTGATAGGCGCGGCCGGCCGAAAGCGCCCGGTCGAAAATCCGGCGCCTGGCGGCCGAGGCCTCGTCGATCGCGGCCTTGATGCGCACGTAGGCCTTTTCGAAAACCCTCGGTACCGCGAAGAGCAGCGTTGGCCGCACCTCTGCGATGTTGATGAAGAGTTTTTCGAGGCTCTCGGCGTAATAAACCTTCCAGCCGAAATGATAGACCGCCATGCCTTCGACCTTGCCGAAGATATGTGAGAGCGGCAAAAACGACAGAATCACGTCGTTCTCGCTGAAAAACCCGCCCATGACGTTTTCGATGTCCTCGACCTCCGAGGCGAGGCTGTCAAACGTGAGAACGACGCCCTTGGGCACTCCGGTGGTTCCGGAGGTATAGCAGATCGTGCACACGTCGCTGGGTTTGAGCTCGAGCATGTTTTTGGCGATCGAGTCTTCGGAGTCGCGCGCGGCGGCGCGTTTTCCGAGTTCTTTTAACGCCGAGAGCGAAAGGACGTTCTTCTCGTCGGCGTTGGAGGGAGCGCCGATGAGGTTGAAGACGATGATCGCCTTGAGATGAGGCAGGTGGCTTCGTACCGAAAGGATTTTTTCGAGCTGCTTGTTATCTTCGGCGAACAGAAACGTCGCTTCGCAGTGGTTGGCGATGTAGGCGGAATCCTCGGCGGTGCTCGAAGGATAAATCGGCACGGTCACGCCTCGCGTTCCGAGAATCGCCATGTCGGCCTGGGCCCATTCCACGCGCGTGTTGGAGAGGATACAGCCTTTATCGCCCGCCTGAATCCCCAGGTCGACGAGACCGAGCGCGATGAAGCGGACCTCGTCGTAATATTCTTTCCAGGTCATCGCCTTCCAGTCGGTGCCTTCCTTCCAATGGAAGACCTGGCGGCCTGGCGCCGCGCGGACTTTGTCGAGGAAAGACTGCGTGATCGTCGGAAAAACCTGTTTATTTTTGGCCATATTCGGGCTTCTTTCTTTCTCGCTACTTTCTTGCGCGCTTGACGGCCTTGTCGATTTCCCGGCTCGCGTCGCGTTTTTTGATGCTCTCGCGGCGATCGCCCTTGGATTTGCCCCTTCCGAGCGCCAGTTCGACTTTCACGCGCCCTTTAATCCAGTGCAGGCGCAGCGGAACGAGCGTGAATCCCTTCTCGACGACGGCACCGATCAGTTTACGGATTTCATGGCCGTGGAGCAAGAGCTTACGTTTTCGCAGCGGTTCATGATTGGCGCGATTGCCGTGCGAGTAAGGCCCGATGTGCATTCGAAGAAGCCAGGCTTCGCTCCCCTCGATCGTGCCGTAGGCGTCGTTGATGTGCACGGTGCCCGCGCGGATCGACTTGACCTCGGTGCCCTGCAAGACGAGTCCCGCGTCGAACTTCTCGAAAAGCTCGTAATTGCGGCGCGCGTTCTTGTTGTCGCAGATATGGGCTTCCGCCTGCCGGCGCCGCGGGTCGCGCGGCGCGGACTGTTTTTTCGTCGCGGGCTTGTTTTCGGCCATGGTGCCTCGGCCTTCAATTCTCTTTTTTTACGAGACCCATCGAGATGATCTCTTTGAGCGCTTCTTCGACGCTGATACCCGCGTCGGTCGCCTCTTCGGCGGCGAGCATGAGATAAAATCCGGACGTGGGGTTGGGAGTGGTGGGCACGAACACGGTGAGCATGCCCTTATTTTCGCCGGTCACGAGCGCGAGCGTTTGGATGCCCTTGCGCGGATACTCGATGCGCACGACGCGGCTGAAGCTCTTGGTTTTGCTGTTTCCGGAAAACGTCTCCAGAAGCTGCTCAAGTGTTGAGTAAACGGTTTTCAGGATCGGAATGCGGGTGACGGTCGATCGAATGAAACTCAAAGCCTGCCTGCCCAGGTAGGCCCGCGAAATCAATCCCACGAACCAGATGAGAAGCAGAAGCAGGCCGAACATGAAGATCGTGAGCAGAAAGTCGAGCGCGTTGACGGCCAGGGGATTTTCGATGTGAAGCAGTTCCTTGGGGTGCAGGCTCGCGGGAATCACGCCCGCCACGCCTTCGAGAACGTTCCAGAGCCAGAGGATGATCCACGCCACCGCGCCGATCGGCGCCAGCACGAACGCGCCGGTGATCAGGTTGTCGCGGAACGTGGCTGAGAGTTTGGGGCGGACGGGTTGTTCAGTCATAATTATCGATCGCAACAGTTCTTATGAATCTTAACAGCCTTGATTTTGCGATTCATATTCAGCAAAAACACAAGTTGCCAGGTATCTTCGCCCTTTTTTTGCCATCCTTCATGGATGATGTAAGCTGGAAAGCTTCCACTACGGTAATATCCCGAAAAATCGCCGAGGCTGTCACGAACTTCTTCCCGTGAACGACCAAGAAAAGCTTGAGTTTCGATTAGGGAGACGGCCATAGATGCTTTTATTTTGGCATCGCCCTTCTTAAATTTTTCGGGAATAAATTTTTCATGCCCCCATCGCCTTTGCGCTTGAGAGGTATCCATGAAATTTCTGTTTAGGACGTGTGCAAAAACACCAGTTAAGACAGAAAGAAAGGCAACAGTCGCCGCGACGAGGTAAATTATTTTCTTTTTAACCACTTCGCGTCTCCTCTAAAAAAGCATCGAAACCGAGAGTCCGCCGCCGTAAACCGCGCCGCCGATGTCGTAACCGGGCGAGCCGACCTTGCCTTGCCCGGCCGAGCCGGCTTCGTTGCCCGGCGACTTGGTGATGCGCTGGCTCACCAGCCAATGATACTGCCCGTGCAGGTCGACGACAATCGCCCTTTCAGAGACGCGCGCTTTCTTGAGGTCGAATCCCACGCCCGCCGTGAACACGTGCTTTTCGGGATCGACGAGGTTGCCGCTGCCGGAATTGTCGGTGATCGGCGAGGGCCGCCAGAAATATCCAGCGCGCGCGGTCGTGGCGTTCCAGCGGCGCTCCACACCAAGTTTAGGCACGAAGATGTCGCGCATCGAGGGCGTGCTTGAGACTGAGTTCTTGAGCTGGATGGCCGAGCCCGTGTCGACCACCGAGACGGTCGGCGCTTGGTAAGCGCTCGTATTGAGCCAATCCAGCTCAAGCGTGATCCACCACCGCGGCGCGGGTTCAAGGCTTGCGGCGAGATCGGCCTCGAGCGGATCGTAATAAAGAGTGCTCGACGAATCGAAGACGATCGGAAAATCATTCGTGGGCCCGAGCACGCGCGCGTTGGAGCGCACGTCGACGTCGAGCCGGTAGCGCGCCGGCGCGCGAACCGTGAGCGCGCACGTCCATGACGGGGATGGATGCGACGGAGCATCGTATTTGGGATCGTAGAAAACCGAGACGTAAGGCGCTGCCGAGGGTTTAACGGTCGTCGTCATGCGCCCGTGGCTTACGGTGCCCGCACTTCCTGAAACCGTGTAATTGGCCGAACTCGCCACGTTGGCCGCGAACTTCACGCCGGCGCCGGCATGAAGGGAGCGCGCCGCCGCGAATCCCAGCGACGCGAAAAGCTCGGGGCGCTGCGTGGTTGCTCGGTAGTTGTAATATTCAGGTTTGAACGGTTCGCCGGTATCGAGATACGAAAACCGTCCAAGCGGCATCGAGCCAAGAATTCCAAGTGCCAGCGAGCGCCATTTCTCTCCGAAGTTGTAGCTAAAACCCACGGCCTGAGAGAGATGGTCGAGGTAGCCCTCGGTGTCGACGTCGCCCGTGACGGTTCCGCCTTGAGCTGTGGTCGCGCTGTTTTCGATCGTGACGCCGTGAATTTCTTTGAACTTGGGATGCGCGTATGCGGCCGCGAGGCTTAAGCCCACGCCGGGACGCGCGCTATTGGCGGCGGGATTGTAAAACGTGGCGTAGGCGCCGTTAGAGCCCCCTAGGAGCGTGTTGCCGAGCGCCGAGGCGCGCGAACCGTAGCCATATACATCCCCAGAACCCGCGTACGCGGGTTCTGGGGAAACGACTAAACCTACGACTAAGAATCCCAAAATAGATTTTCGATGAAACAGAGACATCTGCAGTTCTTCTAACCTTTATGATTGCTTCCCGCAAACCCGGAACAGCTCCAGAACCGTGTCCAGTTCAAGCGTTTCAGGCCGTTCCGTTCCATTGAGTCCAAGCCGCCCGAACTGGGCATGGGCATCTCTCGGCACAAACCCGCGAATCATTTTTCTGCGTTGGCTAAACAGCCGCTTACAAAAGTCCTCGAACTTCAGCGGATCGGCAAGTCCAGCGGTCTTCGGCTTTGAGAGCGGGCGCAGCGCAAGCACTGTACTCGTGACCTTCGGCGGCGGATGAAACGCGCCGGGACCGACGTCGAATTCAATCCGGGGCTCGAAGTAACATTGGATGAGCAGGCTGAAGGCCCCGCGATCTCTCGACGCGGCTGGCGCGGCCATCCGCTCAGCGACTTCTTTTTGAACCATCACGACAGCGCCGCTGACCATTCCCATGCCGCTCAAATGACAGAGATTCGCGAGAATCCGCGAGCCGGCCGAGTAGGGAAGATTCGAGGCGACGAAAAGCGGCGCGTGGCCACGCGCTTGAAGATCCAGAAAAAGAGCGCCAAGTTTTTCGGTAGCCGCATCCATGAAATGAATCTCCGCGTCAGTCGCGCCGGCGCGGATGGGGTCCTCAAGGCGCGGATCGCGTTCGACGAGAACGAGCGGCAGGCCGCGTGCGCTCGCGAGCTCTTGCAGCGGCTTGGTGAGAGCAAGACCGCCCGGCCCGATTTCAAGAAGCGCTTTGGGCCGGTGCACGGCGTGCGAGAGCTCGGCATCCACGAGTTGCGTGATCTTTTCGATCGTAGGCCGGTGGCGCAGAAAATTCTGGCCCAAAACCTGCCGGCGCGTTTTCATTGCGTCGAACCTTTCACGAAGAAAACGCGCCAGCGCGCAGAAGCGCCTCGCTTTCGAGCGCCTCGCCGCGCTCAAACGCGAAAAGTCCGCACGCGCCGATCATCGCGGCGTTGTCGGTGCAGTAGGGGGGGGCGGGAAAAAGCATGGGTACGCGCACTTTCTCGGCCAAGAGCGCGCGCAGACGCGAGTTCGCCGAAACGCCACCAACGACGGCGAGGCTCTTCGCGCCGGTTTGCTCGATTGCGAGACGGATTTTTTTTGCGAGCGTTTGCACGATGGCTTCCTGGATCGAGGCGCAGTAATCGGCCAAAAGCGCGCCTTGCGGAAGTTTCGAAAAATCAGGCTCGCCCCAGATGTGCGGCACGAAGCCCGCGTTTTTAAGCTCGGTGAGTACGGCGGTTTTCAAACCGCTGAAGCTGAATTCGAGGTTTTTTCCGGGAAGCGGCCGCGGAAATTTGAAGGCGGCGGGGTTTCCGCCGCGAGCGAGGCGGTCGAGATGCACGCCTCCGGGATAAGGAAGGCCCAGAAGCTTAGCGCACTTGTCGAAGGCTTCGCCGGCGGCGTCGTCGCGCGATTGGGACAAGCGTTGCGGCATGAGCATGCGCGGCGGTAAGCCGCGCAAAAGGTAAAGATTCGTATGTCCGCCACTAACTAGACATGTGAGAAGGGGCAATGAGGATTCTAAGGGAAGCGCGCTGTTTTTTTGTCCCTCGATGAAGATGGAATGCAGGTGTCCCTCAAGATGATTGACGGTCACAAGCGGAATTCCGAGCGCATAGGCGTACGCCTTCGCCGCCGAAAGTCCGACCAGCAGCGCGCCGATGAGGCCGGGGCCGTTCGTGACGGCGATGCCGGTAAGATCGCCGAAGCCGATTCCAGCGGTTTCGAGCGCCTCATCCACGACGGGAGCGAGCATGTCGAGGTGGTTGCGCGAGGCGACCTCGGGCACGACGCCTCCGAAACGCCGGTGCAGGTCGATCTGCGAAAAAATCACGTTTGAATGCACGCGAGCGGAGCGTCCATCCTCGGTGCGCGTGAGAACCGCGGCCGAACACTCGTCGCAGGAAGTTTCAATTGCCAGTAGGGGCGCTGATCGCTTCCTCACATCTGGTCTTTGAGCCTTCCGCGCGCTTTCTTGGCTTCCGCTGAGTTCGGATATTTTTCGGTGAGCTCCGAGAAAAAACCTTGGGCCTCTTTGGTCCTCCCAAGCTTTTCAAAACAGAGCCCGATCTTGAACAGGCTCGCGGGCATGCGCGGGGATTTCGGAAAAACCTCCTGAACCTTCGAATATTCGACGATCGCCTTCTTGTAATTTTTCGCGCCGTACTCGGTCTCGCCCGCGGCGAAGTGCGCTTCGGCGGCTTCTCGCTTGCCGGGCTTTGAAGCTCCAGCCGCCGCTCCAGCCTTGCCTGAGGGCGCCGCGACGCCATGGTCCTTGAGCTCTTTGAGTTCGCTCATCACGAGAATCTGGTTTTTCTCGAGTTCCGCCACGCGGGTATCCAGGCGCGCGAGCGACTCACTCACGTCGGCCGAGTTGCGTGTGCGTTGGACGTGATCGATCTCGTCGAGCTTTCCGGAAATACGCGTGATCTCGGTCTTCATTTCCTCTATTTCCACGCGGCTCTGCTTGGGAGCGGGCGCTCCGCGCGTGCCGTCGTAGGATTCCTCCTGCGCGCCGCTGTCGGGGCGCACCTGCGTGCGCGTTTTCAAGCAGCCGGGCGCGGCGAAGACCAGAGCCGCCACGGCGGCGGAAAGCGGGAGGAAGGACGGGGTTCTCCAACGGTTCATTCGTACGCTCCTTTTTCTGATTCGTTTTCGGTGGGCTTTGCAGGAGGCGCTTTCTCGGCTCCGTCCGCGGAACCAGCCTTGGGCGCGGTCTTCGGCGCGGTTCCGGTCTCTGCCGGCGCGGATTCTTCCTCAGGAGAAAGCTCGGGCTCCTCCTCTTTTTCGGCCAGCTCCGCCTTCCTGCGCTCCGCCTCGAGCTTGTGGTTTTCCTCTTCCATCTGCCGGCGAAGAGCAGTGGCTTTTTTCATCGCCTCTTCGGGATCGGCCGAGGCGCCTTCGGTCGGAACCTGCTTGGAAGCGACCTCCGGCGTTGCGCCGCCCTTGAGATAGGCGTCGAACTCCGCTCGTTCAGAGAGCCGCATCGATTTCATCGCGTACCTCTTCGCCGTGTCGAAGTTCTTTAAGCGGTACTCGCGCTTGGCGTTGGAGTAGACTTCGGTTGCCGCGCGGAACAGCTCAGGCGAGAGCGTATCGGCGTGCAGATCGCGCGCGGCACGGAGCGCGGAATCGGCGTACGACATCTCTTGAATGGGGCGGGTTGTCGCGATCGAGCACGCGGCAGGCGTGAGCCCGATCGCGCCTGCCAGAATCAGCAATATCCCGTAACGCCCTCTCACATTCATTCACGCGCGATGCGTGGCTTGAACAGCCGGCCCTTATTTCTCGGTGATCCGGAAGTTCGAGCGGCGGTTCTTGGCCCACGACTCTTCGCTATGACCCTGATCGACCGGCTTTTCCTTGCCGTAAGAAATGATCGTGACGCGATCCGCGCCCACGCCCTTATCGACAAGGTAAGCTTTCGCGACCGAGGCGCGCCGTTCGCCGAGCGCGATAT
The DNA here is from genome assembly GCA_016186905.1 of Deltaproteobacteria bacterium. Classification (GTDB taxonomy): domain Bacteria; phylum Bdellovibrionota; class UBA1018; order UBA1018; family UBA923; genus JACPKS01. Next base: position 6,107 of record JACPKS010000102.1, on the reverse strand, counting down.
TGTACTGAATTCCGCCGCGCTCGTCGCAGTGGCCTTCGATCTGCACTTTAAGCGAGGACTTTTCCTTCAGGATGCGAGCGTTCTCATCGAGCGTGCCTTTGGCCGTGGAGTCGAGAACCGACGAGTCGTACGCGTAGTGGACGGTCTGCAGTCCCGCCGCGCGGCCCGTGTCGCTATCCGACATATCTTGCGCGAGGTCGGACGAGCCGACGCCGCCGGCAGGGCTTTCGGCCCCTTCGTCCGCTTTCTGTTTTTTGGAGCATGACGCCGCACCAAGGGCGAGCAGAAATGCCAACATGAGTGTCGTGATGTGTTTCATAGTGATCTCCTGTTCCTAAAATCTAATTTTCTAAAAGCTAGCATCAGCCCTTCCAGAGAGCAACCGCAAGTATCGGAAATACAAAGAAGAAAATTACGAGGCAATAACCCATGATGTCACGCGCCTTGAGGCCCATGATGCTCAAGAGCGGAATCGCCCAGAACGGCTGAAACATATTTCCCACCATATTTCCGTACGCGATTCCCATGGTCGTGAGACCGACCGGAGCGCCCAATGATTTCGCCGCCTGAAGCATGACCGGTCCTTCGACCGCCCATTCGCCTCCGCCGGATGGGATGAAAAACTTCATGAGCACGCTCGAAAGGTAGGCGTAGAGGGGAAGGGTTTCGCCGCTTGCGAGCCGGACGAAGACGTTGGCGATCTCGTGTCCCAGGCCGGACTCGCGCATCACGCCCATGATTCCGCCGTAGAACGGGAATTGGAGGATGATGCCCGACGTTCCTTTCACGGATCGCGCGACGGCGCGCGCGTAGCTCATGGGATTGCGATGCAGGATCATCCCGACTGAAAGCAACAGGAAGTTCACGATGTTGTGGTTGAGATTCAATCCCTCGAGCCGGAAGTAATGGATGAGAAAAACGGCGCCAAAGACGCCAACGACGGCGTTGACAAGATAGCTGCGCTCGAGTTTTTCGGCGAAGGTCTTGCCCTTTTCCTCGGCTTCGTGATCGAAAACGCGCGTCTTTAGCGCCGTCCCCAGGTCGGCCGCGAATTCATCGATGGTCCGCACGCCGCGGCGCGGCTCCAGCTGCACGATCACAAACGGCACCACAAGCGCGATCGCGCCACAGACGAGAAGATTGAGCGGCAGGAAAACCGTTTCACTGAGCGGGATGAGGCCGATTTCCTTGAAAAGGAAATGCCCGGGCGTATTGATGAGAAGCGGCGCTGAGGCCGTCGTGCCCGCGTGCCACAGAAGCATGCTCGTGTACGCCGCGGCGCCGATAAGCGGGTAATGCGCGGTAATTTTGCGTTGGTTGAGCGATTTCGCGAGCTCTCGGCCCGCGAGGCTTGCCATGACAAGGCCGAAGCCCCAGTGCAGCCATCCCAGCACGATGGAAAAAAACGTGAGTCCCAGGAGTGCTGAGGTGGCCGAGCCGGGAAGGGCGGTAAGCTTTTGAATGAAGCGGCGCACGGGCCTTGCTTCGGCGATCGCTTCGCCGGTGACCACGATGAGCACCATCTGCATCGCGAAGCTTAAGAGCTCCCAAAATCCCAGATTCCAATGCGAGAGCAGCTCGTGCGGGCGCGAAGGCGTGAACCAGAGTGCCAGCCCGAACGTGAAGATCGTCAGCAGCAGCACGAGCACGAACGGATCGGGCATGTAGCTTCGCACCAGCCGTTCGCAGCGCTCTCCGAATTTTTCGAGCATTTCCAGATTCTGGCTTGAACATTGCTGATGGGCAAGCCAGGAGGTGAAGATCCTATGATGGATTTCAATAAGGTGATTCTGTTGGGACATATCGGAAACGATCCTGAGCTGAAAAAATCGGCGGCGGGCAAACCGTACCTGAAACTTTCGCTGGCGACGAACTCGCTGCGGAAGACGGCGAGCGGAGGCGCCGAGAAAACGACGCACTGGCATCGCGTGATGGTGTTCGGCTCGCAGGCGGAGGTGTGCGCGACGTACCTGCGCAAAGGCTCGCCGATCCTGCTCGAAGGGATGATCGAAGTGCGCACGTACAACGACAAGGACGGCAAGAAGGTGTCGCTGCACAGCGTGCTCGCGAACCGCGTGCAGTTCCTCGGCGGACGTCAGCATGCGGACGTGAAGGAAGACGTCGGCGAGGCCGAGGCGGGCGACGTCGGATCGTCCGAGGATCTGGCCGAAAGCGCGTAAGAGCTATCCGCTAAACCCTTCAAATAATGGCCAGATATCCGGGATTTCGGATGTCTGGCCATTTGTATTTACAAATGCAATTACATCATGGTATCATCAAATTTGGAGCTGTCGGGTTTGACTGGGATCATTGGAATATAAGCAAGATCCTGCTTAAGCACAGGATATGGCCGCTTCAGATTGAGGAGTTTTTCAGAGGATCATTCTGGTTCGATGAAGACCGACTTCATTCGCAACTTGAGCGACGGTATCTCGCGATCGGTCGCCCATCTGCTCGGCGCGCGATGGTTGTTGTTTTTACGTTTAGAGACAAGGATGGCTTGAAGCTACTAAGGCCGATTACAGCGAGGTACATGCATAAGAAAGAGTTAGAAAAATATGAGCAAGCGTATCCCCAGATTCAAGTCCGATGAAGAAGCAGAACGCTTTTTGGAGCAGGATTTGACGGATTATTTGGACCCCCAATATTTTAGACTTGCTCGTATTGAATTCATTCCCAAAAACAAGACCGTCACATTTCGAATTTCATCGACTCTTCTGGAGCAGGTGAAGGCGCTCGCAAAAAGTCGAGGTGTAAACTACCAGAAGCTCATTCGCGAAGGTCTGGAACTTGTTGTGCGTCGAGGTCTGAAAAAGAAAACAGCCTAGTCCAAGCAGCCGATATAACCCAGGCAGTTGACCGTGGCTTTGCAGGTCGCCTGGCATTCAAGTTTTCCAAGCGTTACGAGATCGACTTGATGGAAATTCGTCGGTAGCGACTTGAAGTAGGCCGAGCAGGCTTCGATTTGCGCCCGATCCGATTTCTGCTCGTCGGCGGTAAGATTTTCGAGTGTGATGAATTTGCGTAGCTGGATCGTATTGATCGCGCCGGAGCTGTAGCAGTTTTCGGCGCGGGCGGGTCTTTCGGCCGCGAGCGCCGCCAGTCCAAGAACGATTACCATCGCTGACAAAGTCTTTGCGGTCTTCATGTGAATCCATGTAACTCTTTCTTATGTGGCTCTTGCAAGAGGAATTTATATGAAGGCGATGACGTCGCGGATGCTACTGTTTTTCCGAAACCTCGATGAGGTCGCCGATCATGACGTTGTCGAAGCCGGCGAGCGGCGTCGTTTCTTTCTCGTAGAATTTCACGAGCCGCGCCACGCACACGCTCTTGTCGACGTGGATGACTTTTAAACGCGCGATCTTGACGGGAGTATTGCCGGCAAGCTTGCTGTTGATGTTGTCGAAGACCGCCATCTTGCGGAGGGCATCGAGAAAAACGCCTTTCTGAAGACCGTTGTTCGTTCCCGCGTTGATGTAGAAATCCTTGTACTGCGCTTCGCCCTGTTTCATCGGGACGTCTCGAATGACGGACGTCACGAAAAATTCGGCGTGCGAGGTGAGGGTCGGCGCGATCACGAAGAGCAGGCCAGCCAGTACCGCGAGTTCTTTGATCCTACGGCGGCAAAGGCCGCGAGAGCCAATCTTCATGCTCAATAGATCGGCGGAACGCCGGGCAACTTGAAGGGCGAAACGGGCATAAATTTCCGCTTCTCGCACACCTATGTCGCGGCGGGTGGTTTATTCGCGCCGCCTTCAGTATTGAAAAACCGAATTGGGCGACTTCCGAAAAAAATCGCGGAAAATAATTCCCTCACACCGGAATACTCAGGCGTCGATAAAAGAACGATGGGGTCTAAAGGCCTGAGATTGAGATATTTTTCCGCGGTCTTCCTTTGCCTGTTTCTATGGCAGACGGAAGTTCACGCCCAAGGGAATCCACTCCGGCGTTTTCGCTACTGGGTCAATGAAAAACTCGCGAACATCCATGGCTACGACTCGCTCGAAAAACTGAAGGAAACGAAGCAGGCAAGGCCTTCGATCGACAAGGCCGCGCTTCGCGACGAGATCAAAAACCGGATGTCGCGGGTAATCGAGTTTCAAGCCATCAAGGAAATGGCGGATAAACACGGGATAAAAGTATATCTTTTCGGCGGCACGGCGGCGGCATGGGGTCACTACGTCCACTGGGACATGCTGCGCGAAGCCGGAGACGACAGCTATCAGAAAAACCGCTTCGATTACCAGTACACGAGCATTTTCCGCGCGAGCCAGGACCTCGATCTCGTCGTCGACGGACCGGTCGAAAAGCTCGGGTTGCTGCAACAGGAGATCAACCAGAAGTTTCCCTACTTCGTGGGAAACAAGAACGCATGGGAGTTACGGCCGCTGCGCGAAAGCCTCGGCGACAAGGAGGCTCTGCTTAATAACCCCGATTTCCTCAACCAGCATACCGATTCGAATTCAACCGGACTCATCGAGATCACGGGTGACGACGCCAGGAGCGCGATCCGCGACCTTCTCGATTTTGATAAGGGATGGGACGGGATCTTTTTCAACGATATCCACGATTCCAAGCTCCATTACTATTACAACGCTGCGCATTACCGTACCAGCCGCTACCTTTCGGGGATGAACCCGCCGATTTTCTCGGTGATCCGGTATCTCACCAAGGCCTTCCAGTTCGAGATCGAAATTTCCAAAGTCGACTGGGAGCAGCTCCAGAGAGTCGTTGGCGCGTTCAATCCGAAAAAAGACCTGAAAAACGAATACACGCGCGGCTGGGTCGAAAGAAACGCGAAGAAACTCTTTCAACATTCAACGAACATCGAATACGCGAGCGACGTCATCACGATGATCGGACTGAAGAAGAAGCTTCAGGCGGTCTCCGATCCCCGTGTGGTCGGCACAATGGGATGGTTTTTGAATCGCGAACCGCTTCGATCGAAACCCTTAGGGAAGGGAATCGGAAAAACCGCGAGGGAATTGGGACTGCGATTCGTCGCTCACGATACGCGCGAACTTTTCGTTTACGAGAGCATCACGAAATCCAAGAAGGGCGAGCCAAACGTCTTGATTTCAACCAAACATCTTCCAGGAGATACCGCGGGTTACGGATGGGGATTCTATACGCAGGTTGGTGACGTCGGGGCTTGGGGTACCGGGATCACCATCAAATTCGAGTTGAATCCGGACGCGCGCGAAGGGGCTGATTTTCTTTTAGTGGGCGGCAACTACGTCGTGGTCCGAAATAAGAACGCATTGAGGGTCGTTCCCGACGGAGTCTCGGTCGACTTCAAGGCCTATTTCACGGAAATCCTGCCGGAGCGCGGCGTGAACAGACACAAGCAGCTCGCGGAATTCGACCTGTTGAATCGCAGCGTGCGGTCCAAGATGGCCGTGTTGACCGATGAGGAGTTCGCGGAGCTTGAGAAGGCGATTCTGGAATACCTTAGCAGGAAGGACGCGAAATCGTACGGAGTGGAAGAGCTTTTCAAGTTTCTCGATGCGAACCGGAAGATACACTTATACGAGAAGCTGATCGACGCTTATCGCGCGCGATTAAAGCAAGGATTAAACGTCGATACCCTTACAAAAATATTGTTCGAGCAACGTTATTTAGACCCCGATATTTCGAAAGACAAGACCGCGATCGAATTCGTCGACGGAACTCTTGGCAAGGGCAACAAGTACCTCGGTATCATTATGCCCAACCGCGACACCCTTTGGGGAGGTGCCGGCGTCGCGCCGGTGTGGGTGCGCATTCCAGAGATGAATATTAAAGACAATCCGCGCAATGTCGAACTCTTCGATGCCTACAATCTCACCACCCATTCCATCGACGACGACCTTACCACGGTATTGGCGAGCAATTCAGACTTTTACGCGGCCTTACCTGACGCGAAATCCCGGGCTCTGACACTGATCTCAAAAAAAAGTCGCGGGGAAACCGGCCACGGGGGTGTCGCAAACGCATGGCTTGTCACGAATGCGTTTAGTAAAGCCGCATGGAAAGAGCACCCAGCCTTCCCGGAAATCGTGCTGGCCCTCGTGCAAAACTCGATGAGAAATCGAGAGCGCGATTATGGATCGAAAGAGAGCAGT
>JACPKS010000105.1 GCA_016186905.1 Deltaproteobacteria bacterium | reverse complement strand
GAGTTTTACGGCGGATTTTTCGCCGAAGCCCTCAAGCGGCACCAACGCTTCAGGCTTCAACGAATACAAATCCGCAGCCGACGCGATCAACTTCCGATCGACGAGGTATTCGACAATCTTGTAGCCCAAACCGTCGATGTCCATCGCGTCTTTTGAAGCGAAGTGCGCGATGCCTTCCTTGATCTGCGCGTCGCAATCGCCGTTCACGCACCGGCGAACCGCCTCGCCCTCGTCCTGCTTCAGCCTCGAGCCGCAGGCCGGGCATTTCCCGGGAAATACGAACGGCTTCAATCCGCGCGGACGCTTCTCTTCGATCGCTTTCACGATCTCGGGAATCACGTCGCCGGCGCGCTGCACGACGACCGTGTCGCCGACCCGCACGTCCTTGCGCGCGATCTCCTGCGGATTGTGGAGTGTTACGCGCGAGACGATCACCCCCCCCACCTCGACCGGCTTCAAGATCGCGACCGGCGTTACCGCTCCCGTGCGCCCGACCTGCACGATGATGTCCTCGACGACCGAGGTTTCTTGCCGCGCGGGATATTTGAACGCGAGCATGCTTCGCGGCGAGCGCGCGACGAAGCCCAGCTCTTCCCGCAGGCGCAGCGAATTCACCTTCACGACGATGCCGTCGATGTCAAACGGCAGGGATTCGCGCTTTTTGAGGATCGATTCATAGAACCTTTCGACCTCCGAAGTGCCCTGGCAAAGACGCGTCTCCCCGGAGACGAGAAAACCCCAGAGCTCAAGCGCTCGGTTGAGGCCGTCCTGCCCCTTGGGATATTTGCCGGCGGCATCCCGCTCCATCGCGCCCACGCCGTACCAAAACGCGGTGAGCGGTCGCGCCGCCGTGATCTTCGAATCGAGCTGCCGCACGCTTCCCGCCGCCGCGTTGCGCGGGTTCGCGAACAGCTCTTCGCCGGCTTCCTCCCGCGCTTTATTGAGTTTTTTGAAATCGGCGTGCGAAAGAAGAATCTCGCCGCGCACTTCGACGCGCGTTGGGACGTTCGGCCCTTGCAGCCTCAGCGGCACCGAACGGATCGTCTTGACGTTCGCGGTGACGTTTTCGCCGACCGCGCCGTCTCCGCGCGTCGATGCGACCGCCAGCTCCCCGTTTTCGTACGTGAGCGACATGCTCAAGCCGTCGAACTTGAGCTCGCACCAGTATTCGACGATCGCGTCTTCCCTCATTCCCAAAAATCGCTTCACGCGCGCGTCGAAATCGCGGAGCTCTTTTGGCGAGGCTCAGCATCGGAACGACGTGGCGGTGCTTCTCGAATTTCTCAAGCGGCGCGCTTCCCACGCGCTCCGTGGGAGAGCTCGGAGTTTTGTATTGCGGATATTTCGCTTCGAGCTCCTGAAGTTCGCGAAAGAGCGCGTCGTACTCGTGGTCCGAGATCGTAGGTTTGTCGAGGACGTAGTAGCGGTGGTTGTGGGATTCGAGTTCGCGAATGAGTTCTGAAATTCGATTTTTAGGGGAAGAAGTCATAAAACATTTTTTCTTGGCGTTACTGACATCGACGTTTTGCAGCGCTGTCGCGCTGCATGTTAGAAGTAATACAGCAACGCCGGCAAAAACCCAATCTGCTTCTGGCTTGTATTCGACGTCCCGAACGCGTTCGGACCGCCTGAAAAATCGACGGAATAGATGTCGAGCACGAAGCTGAAGCGCAACGCCATATTCGAGTAGAGCTGATTATGAAATCCTAAACTAAACTGCACGGCCGTGACGGTCTGATCTTGGGTCGTAATCGGCGTGAGGTTCCATCCCGACTCCGAATAGCTGTTGAAAAGCCCGATATTCAGGCCCATCAACACGCTGCTGCGCCGGTTGCGAAACGGAATTCCGCCGCCAACGCCCAAACGCAACCCCGAATACGCGCGGGGCCCGAGAAGATTCGCGGAATCGACCGGAGTGCTCCAGGTGAACGATCCGTAACCAAGCTTGCCGAAAACGTGCGGCCCATTGATCGAATTCCAGACGTAGTGGCGATAGCCGAAATCCAGTTCAAACGAGCGCGTGCTCGTGCTGCTGCTGGCGGCTTTTGACATCGTTTTTTCGTTTTCGAGCGTCATTGAGGCAAGACCGTAGCCAAGCCCGAGATCGGCGAACCAGTTTTTCGTGAGCCAGAGCTCTCCGAAGAGCTTCGCCGACGGATTAAGGGCCGAACCCGTGAGATTCAACACACCGTTGTTCTGCGATGACGCCGTCGACAAAAATCCGAGAAACGGGCCGAGCCCGATGAATCCGATTTCCGGACGCGCCTCTTCACTCACCAAGACCTTGTCTTTTTCGGCGTCCCAGCCATCTTCCGGAAAATCGAATCCGCGCGGCTTGCGCGACTCCCTGGCTTCCACCGCGGTGATCTTATGCAGCCGCTGGATTTTTTCGCCCGGAAGCTCCTGACTCACCTTTCCGAACGCGATCGTGCCCTCAACGCTTTCAACTTCGGCCGAACCGACCGGCACGAGGTCCACATCGACGATGCTTTTGAGCAGCGGGTGCTTTTTCACGCTATCCACGCGCGCGATCTGGATCACGTCGCCTTGCTTGAGGCCGTTGCCCGATCCGATATCGAAAGTAAGTTGCGCGCCTTCGCGCCCCGTCACGGTGCCGTAAAACGGGATGCGCTTGAGCGTCGTCTTGAGCGAGCGCTTGGCACCCGCCTTGAGCTCCTCGCCCGAAGCCTCGGCGGGAAGCAGCGTCTTTTCCGTCGTAAAAACTTCGCCGGAAGGATGAAGCTGAAGCGTGACCTCGCACTCGATCCCGCTCGCCTTTTTCTCGATGCGTGTCTTCACGATGCTGTCGGCCCGTGACTCCTCGCTTACGATCTCGAATCGCGGATTGCGCTCGAACACGTTGCGAAAGGCTTGTTCAAACGTCTGACGAAACGTGCCGTCGGCGTTATCTTGCGGCGGATCGATGAAAACCCGCTTGAAGGAAAGGATTTGATTGGGATCGATCTGTTTGGATTGGCCGGCAGCCTGCGCCGGAGTCAGCGCGGCAAAGCAGGCGAAAAAAAAGCCAAGAAGGTTTTTGCCTGTTGGCGCTGCAAGCCGTGCGAAGTTTTTTTTCGCTGCGTATCGCGTGGCACACATTCGCGCCGCAGGCCGTGCGGCGCTAGCTTCTCTGGCCGTGGCTTTGGGCAAGTTTTTCCTCGTAGATGGCCACAAGCATTTTCAGTTCACTGATCTCTTGCTCAAGCTCGCGAACACGCTGAAAAACCGAGATCCCATCCTGCGTGGAGGAGGCGTTCCAAAAGTCCTGCGTCGAACCGGTGCGCGGAGCGTCTGAGCGAAGAAGGTACCGGCCATTCTCGATTTTATATTCAACCTTTTTGGCTTTGATGTAACGACGCAGCGTCGAGGTGCTCACGCCCTTTAAAACAGCATAGTCCAGTAACGGTACCCAGTTCTCAGTCGACATCTCGGATTGTCCCCTACTCGATTATTCTATTCCCGCGAAATTGAAAGTAAAGTATCATTTTAACTGCTCATGGCCGAGTCGCCTTCACGCAAGCCCAACAAGACTCAGATCCCACGCAAGAGCAAAACCGCATTCGTTTGTAGTGGCGGCGCAGCAAAGGCCGGTGCGTTTCATCTTGGCGTCGCGTTGGCACTACAGGAAAAGGGATTTCGATTCAAGGGGGGGCTTAAGCATGAGAACGCTTCGAGTCCAGAGCCGGCAAAAGACAATCAAGCCGTCACGGTGCAAGACAGCGCGGGCCGCGAAATCTCGATTTACGTCGGCTCAAGCGCTGGCAGCATCATCTGTGCCTACCTCGCGTGCGGATACTCTCTCAGCCAAGTCATCGACACCTTCGTCGGAAAGAAAAAAAGCGAGATCGGCGAAAACGAAGGCAAGCTCCTAAAACGCCTCACTTACACAACGATGTTCGCGATCCGCAAAGACATCGGCCTTCTGGGGATGTGGAACGCCATGACCGACAAGTCGCCCGAAAACGAGTCGGCTTCTCCCGCCATCGGGCGTTTCATCAGCCTGCTCGCCAAAGGATCGTACGAAAATATCTTCAAATGGAAGTGGCTCAAGCTTTCCGGGATTTTCTCGACGAGCGGAATCGAGCGTTACATGCGCGAAGACGTGCTCCCTTCAAACGATTTCCAGAACTACGCATCCGACCTCTTCGTCGTGGCGACCCAACTCAATCATTCGAAAAAAGTCGTCTTCGGAAAATACAACTACTCCCCCCCAAACGACGACAAAACCGTCGTGTACACCAACACCACCTCGATCGCCGACGCCTGCGCCGCGAGCACCGCGCTCCCCCCGATCTATACGCCTTACCCGATCGAAAACGAACGCGGACATAAAGTATATTACTTCGACGGCGAGATCCGCGACACGCTTTCGACCCACGTCGGATTCGACGCGGGCGCCGATCTCATCATCTCGAGCTACTCCCATCAGCCGTACCACTTCTCGCGCGAAATCGGGTCGCTGCACCAGTTCGGCATTCCCTCGATCATGATCCAGGCGATCTATTTGCTGGTGGAACGCAAAATCCAAGCCGCGATCACGACTCAGGAGAGAAACAAAGCCGCGATCGACGCGACCTCGCGTTTTTTCAAAGAGAATAATCTTCCGGATGAATTGCGGCTGAAGTGCCTTGACCTGCTCGAGCGCAAGCTCGGCTATAAAAGCGGCGTCGATTACATCTATATCCATCCGCATCCGAACGATCATCAGATGTTCTTCGGCGACCACTTCAACCTCACGGTGAGCAAAATGGGCGAGATCGTGAAGTTGGGCTTTCGATGCGCGGTGGACGTGCTCCGGCGGTATGAATTCGAGTGATGGGGTCTTGTGGTTCATCGCAAGTAGGTTAAACTTCAAGCAAAGGAGACTTCAGACATGATGAGATTCCCAGCTTTGTTAGCGATACTTGCTCTATCCTTCGCGGTGTCCGCGTGCTCGACGGCGAAGACCGAACCCGAGCCGGCGGCGGCACCGGCGGAATCCAGTTCGATGGATCAGGCGGCACCGGCGGAAATGCCGGCAAAGGCTCCGAAGGCGAAGAAAAAGGCCAAAAAGAAGAAGGCAGCCGCCGCGGCGGCTCCGGTTGGGGGCGAAACCAAGTAACTCACTGCCAGGAAGGCCTGCGAAGCAAAATCTCGCCGGTAAACCGCTTCGCGGGCCTTCTGGCTCGGCTTCGATTTCCCGCTTATCCGATTTTTATTTGTTCTTATATTCCTCGCGCAGCTCGCGGCGCTTCTGACGGTATTCCTGGCGAAGCTCCTTGCGTTTTTCGCGCGCGATCTTGCGATCCGCCCGACGTTCTTGTCTGACTTGTCTGCGCTCGCCTCTGGCCTCTTTGCGCGTTTCATGGCGTTTTTCGCGCGCGTCTTTTCTCAGTGCTTTGCGTTCTTGCCTGTCTTCGCGTCGATTACCGCGCTTATCCAGCCGATGCTCAAGGCGGTTTTGTCGCCGCTCGAGCCGGCTCTTGAGATCGGCGCTCGACGTGCCGATCATCGCAGGCGAGACGAGAAACGACAGCGCCAACGCCGTTGCCACGAAATGTTTTGAGGCCGTTTTTACGATTTCCATTGTTACTCCTTTTATTTCCCGAGCCTTTTGAACTCGGATTGCCATTTTCCAGACTGCACCTGGTCACCCCACCTCGAAAAATGCGGATGCACGCGCTCGAAGAGCGAACCTGTTCCCGCGCGCGCGAGATACGTTTCAGGATCTTCCTCGCCGGTGCCAGAGCCAGCCGCGGCTCCCGCGGAATCACGCGAAAAACCGACGGCCGAAACGCCCTTGCCCGCGGAATCGAAATCCGAGCCGAACTTCGACCCCGTGAAGGGCGAGCCCTGCTTGCCGGCGCCTTTCCCCGCTGCTTCGTATGCGATCTGCTCTTCAGGTTTTGCGCCCGCGGTTAACGCAGACTCTTTCTCGCCTTTCGCGGCTTGCGTTCCCGATCCGCCCACATTCGATGCGCCGGCACCGCCCTTGGCGCCATCGGTTTTCGTGTCCATCATGTCGAACTTCGGCGCCTTCATGCCGCCGGCCACATCCGCGCGCGTTCCGTCTTTTGCCTCGCCCTTATCGACGATCCCGCCTTCGGTGGCCGCCGATGCTCCTACGGCCGCTGACGACGAGCCCTCAGC
>JACPKS010000104.1 GCA_016186905.1 Deltaproteobacteria bacterium | reverse complement strand
GATCGACGCTCGCCGCGTTCCGGCTGGCGTTCGCCAGCGCCGGCAACGCCGCCATCTGCAGCGAGATCAACATGCACAGGATTTTTGAGATCGTGGTTTTCATTTTTACTTCCTTATTTCGATCAGCTCATTATCGCTCGTGAATCCTTCGCGTTTCCGCGCGGAAGTCGGGCGGAAAATCAGGGCTTTTCGTTCAATCCTTCGCAGTATTTTTACCTTTCGCTTTGGCGCATTTGAATTCAGGTTTCTCCCAAAGACTCGATTCTCACCACTTCGCATGATTTCTTTGTATCTACTTCGTAGACGAGTCGATTATCGTCGGAATCTAGAGTCAGAACTTGATAGGTAGACGAGCGCGTAGTTGTATTGATGATTTCTACCGAAGTAACTGTTTCATTTGAATGCCCGTTCAGCGCATTGAGTTTCGCAACAGCTGATTTGGCTTTGCTTGAACAATCGGCTGCACTAGCAAGGCTCGTCATTGTCAGAATTGCCATTACAACTAAGATTACATGTCTCATCATAAACACCTCTTTTGAAGATCCATTTTTATAATTCCAAGTGCATTACCGGATCTCGTTTGGTTGCACTTCAATCCAATGTTTCCAATGCAACGAGCGTTCGGAAACACTTGGCGTTCATGTTCGGGCGCTTTACAGCACGATTCATGCCATGGCGAAAAGCCAGGTAAAACCCGGTAAAACGGCAGATTTCAGGTCGCAGGCGCCCTGAATTTGGTCAGGTGTCGAACTTTTGCACAGCCAGGATTGGGGCCTAGAACAGCATCTTTTCTGCCGTGAACTGCGGCTCGCGCGGAGGGGGAGGGCCGAACATCTCCCAATATTCGTCGAGAAAATCGAGGTATTCCTCGAAAGTCATCGGCTTGGTTTCCTCAAGAGCGGCGGTATCGGTCATGATTTTTTCGCGATCAATTGTTTTAACTTTTCAATCGTCGGCCACTCGCTAAATTGATCGGCATAATGCTTTACTTTTGTCCAATCGAGAGACGGATTGTGCTCGATCAATGCCTGAATGTCGGCTTGGTCCTGCAACAGCCGCTTCGGGTTGTTTTTGTACGCCTGGATTTTCAACCCGATGATGTCTTCGACTCCGAGAATTTTTATTTCCTCGGCCCCCATTTTCTTGGCCTGGGAGAGCATTGATTTGCTGATCGGGCGCCTTGCGAGCAAGATGTCCAGGTTTCCCACTCCCTCGAAATGAAGCGCTTCCGCGAGATCGTGGGTCAGTTGAAAGCCAGCCTGGGTTAATGCCGCGATAATCTCGGCCTTCCGGCCGCCGTCGGCGATAAAATCGACGTCCTGAGTCGCGCGGTGAACCCCGAAATGCGCGAGCGCGAAGCCGCCGATCAGCGCGTGCGCGATTCCGGCGCTTTCAAGTGCGTTATGGGCCGTCGTCAGCGTTTTACGCAAAGAAACCATACTCGGATTATAGCCGAGGATGGCATAAACGGTAAAGGCATGCTCCAAGCGCATCGGCCTGCGCTTTAAGCGTGGGCGATGGTTTCGGCGCAAGATCGAGCGCGGCTTGGCACTCACGCAGCGAAGCGAACGCGATCGCATAGAAGCGAAGCTGGTCCTTACGCGAGGGCTTCGCGGAACCTTCCGCGAGATTAAGCGCGACGGAAGACGAGGCGCGGAGCAATTGGTCGCGCAAATACGCGGGCAATGTCATTGCGGAGCAGGAGCGATGAAATGCAACGGCGAGCTGGTAAGAACGAAAAGTTTTGAGACTCATTTGATTTCTCCTTTCAAGAGTTGTTTGCGAGTGCTTTCACGAAGAAAAGCACGAGAAAACAACTCGAAGAAAGGAGGGAACTGCAAACTGGACTGAAAACTGAGGACGGAAAACTGAAAACGGCAAACAGGGGAACAGGCAAACGAGGCTAAGCCCCATGACACTTCTTGTATTTCTTCCCGCTCCCGCACGGACAAGGATCGTTGCGCCCGATTTTCGCCCCGCCGTCGCCCGACGACGCCGGTCTCGGCGCCGCTCCGGCGTTGACGACTCCCGAGGCCGCGGCGGCCGCGATCGCGCCGGCGCGCTTTGCGCTCTGGGCGGGGGCCGCGGGCTCGCCGCCGTGGCTGAAAGTCATCTGCTGCTGTTCGCGCGGGGCCATTCGCTCGACTTCTTCCTCGCGCTCGACTTGAACTTCGAAAAGCTTGCGGACGACGTCAAACGAGATCTGCGAGTACATCATCTGGAAGTAGTTGTAGCCTTCCTTTTTGTACTCGAGCAGCGGGTCTTTCTGGGCGTATCCGCGCAGGCCGATGCCCTCGCGCAGGTGGTCCATCGCGAGCAGGTGATCTTTCCAGAGGTGGTCGATCGTCGTCAGCAGCACGACCTTCTCGAGATGCCGCATCACCGGCTCGGTGACGTTCGCCTCTTTTTCGTTGTAGGCTTTTTCGGCGATCGCCGAGATTTTCGCCGCAAGCTGCGCGGGCTCGTAACATTCGTTCATGTCTTGCGCCGTCAAAACCACCGGCGTGCGCAAGGCCATGCTGGCCGCTTCGTTCACCGATTTGCGGATCTCTTCGAGCTCGGCGTCGTTCAGCTTGCCTCGCCTCCTGCCCGGGAAAAAATCCACCGCGAGAGAGTCGGCGATGTCGTCGATCATGTTGAGCGCGCGGTTCTTGAGCTCCTGCCCCGAAAGGATCTCGCGGCGCATGCTGTAGATGACCTTGCGCTGCTGGTTCATCACGTCGTCGTATTCCAAAAGGTGTTTGCGGATGTCGAAGTTGTGCGACTCCACTTTTTTCTGCGCGTTCTCGATGGCCTTCGTGATCCAACGGTGCTCGATCGGCACGTCGTCTTCCATGAAGCGCGCGATGTTGACCGAGCCGAAGATGCGCATGAGGTCGTCTTCGAGCGAAAGAAAAAACCGCGACTCGCCGGGATCGCCCTGGCGGCCCGAGCGGCCTCTGAGCTGGTTGTCGATGCGGCGGCTCTCGTGACGTTCGGTTCCCAGAATGAACAAGCCGCCGGAGCTGAGCACTTCCTGGCGCTCCTTTTCACATTGCGCGCGAAAATGTTCGAGGTTCTTCGCGTATTCTTTCGCGTATTGCTCGGGAGGCAGCTCGGCGCCGGTTTTCTGGCGGGCGAGGAATTCGGGGTTGCCGCCCAAAATAATGTCGGTCCCGCGACCGGCCATGTTCGTCGAGATCGTGACGGTGTTCTTGCGTCCCGCTTGGGCCACGATTTCGGCTTCGCGCTCGTGCTGTTTGGCGTTCAAGACGTTGTGCGGAATCGCGGCGCGCTTGAGAAGCGCCGAGAGAAGCTCCGATTTTTCGATCGAGATCGTGCCGACGAGCACCGGCTGTCCCTTGTCGTGCAGCTCGCGGATCTGCTCGACGACCGACTTGTACTTCGCCTCGGCCGACTTGTAGATCACGTCGGCGAGATCCTTGCGGATCATGGGTTTGTTCGTGGGCACCACGACGAC
The DNA here is from genome assembly GCA_016186905.1 of Deltaproteobacteria bacterium. Classification (GTDB taxonomy): domain Bacteria; phylum Bdellovibrionota; class UBA1018; order UBA1018; family UBA923; genus JACPKS01. The sequence goes on along the minus strand of JACPKS010000104.1, from coordinate 11,766 downwards.
GTCGAGGTTGTAAATTTTCTTGAATTCGGCGGCTTCGGTGTCGGCCGTTCCGGTCATGCCCGAGAGCTTCGAGTACATGCGGAAGTAATTCTGATACGTGATCGTCGCGAGCGTCTGGTTCTCGTTTTCGATGTTGACGGCTTCCTTCGCCTCGACCGCCTGGTGAAGCCCGTCGCTCCAACGCCGGCCGGGCATGAGGCGCCCCGTGAACTCGTCGACGATCATGACCTCGCCTTCGCGCACGACGTAGTCGACGTCGCGCTTGAAAATCACGTGCGCTTTCAAAGCCTGGTTCACGTGATGCACGTATTCGATGTTCTGCGGGTCGTAGAGGTTGCCGACGTTCAGAAGTTTCTCGACGCGGCTCACCCCCTCGTCGGTGAGCGCCGCGGACTTCGTTTTCTCTTCGATCGTGTAATCGCCCTTGTCGAGCTTCGGGATGATCTTGTCGATCGTGTAGTAGAGCTCGGCCTTGTCGTCGGTCGGGCCGCTGATGATGAGGGGAGTGCGGGCTTCGTCGATGAAGATCGAGTCGACCTCGTCGACGATCGCGTAGTTGAGGTCGCGCTGCACGTAATCGTCGAGCGAGAATTTCATGTTGTCGCGAAGGTAATCGAAGCCGAACTCGGAGTTCGTGCCGTAGGCGATGTCGCAGGCGTAGCTTTGCTTCCGCTGGAAGTCGTTCAAGCCGTGGACGACGATACCGACCTTGAGGCCTAAGAAATTGTGCACGCGGCCCATCCACTCGGCGTCGCGGCGGGCGAGGTAATCGTTGACGGTGACGACGTGAACGCCTTTTCCGGAAAGGGCGTTCAGATAACTCGGCAGCGTGGCGACGAGCGTTTTACCTTCGCCGGTTCGCATTTCGGAGATGCGGCCCCTGTGCAGAACGGTGCCGCCGATCATCTGAACGTCGTAATGGCGCTGTCCCAGCACGCGCCAGGCCGCTTCGCGCACGACCGCGAACGCTTCGGGTAGAAGCGCGTCGAGCGATTCCCCGCGCGAGACGCGTTCCTTGAATTCGGCGGTCTTGGCGGCGAGCTGCGCGTCGGTGAGCGGTTTGATCGAGCCTTCGAGCCCGTTGATCCGGTCGACGAGCGGGTAAATCGTTTTCAGCTCACGCTCGTTTTGCGTGCCGAAGATTTTCTTCGCGAGATTATTGAACATTGATCTAAAAAATTAGCACACGGCGGGGGCAGTTCCAAGCCGGCAAGTAGTTCAGGTTCTTGGAAAATTTCGGATGGAAGAGCGGGAATTTTTGCTGTGAGTCACAAGCTGGAGTGATCGTTATTCGCTGTTTGCCCGTTTGCCAGTCTGCCTGTCTGCCCGATTTTAGAATTCCACAGCCATGCACTAAATCGGCTCGTTCGGACCAGGGGGTCGGCAGCCGCAAGTCAGTCGCCCGCAACCTGCTCCCGCGGCCCGCGAATGCGTCCCATTCCGCAATCGGAAGCTTGAGATGCTGGTGTTTGGACTGAGGATTCGGTTTTCAGGAACAGGCAAGCAGGCAGACTGGCAAACCGACAGACAGGCGGACTAGGCTAAATTCCTGGACTCGTGCATTTGGTGGTTGAATCCGCCTAAAAAACAGACGGGCAATGGTATTTAACGAGAAAAAACAGTTGCTTTAACATGGAAAAATTCATATAAAACCGCGATGGGAAAGAGGGCAAGACAGCCGGATCTATTCGGAAAACACCCGCTCGAATTCGGCGGCAGGCCGACTCGCGGAAAGCGAAAAACGGCGCGGCCCATCGCCACCAAACGTGCGATGCATCTTGTTTTGCGCTCAAGCAAGGCGCGCGCAAGCCTGTCGCTGCTCAATCCCGCGAAGCGCAAGATCGTGGATCGTGCGATCCGAGCGGCGGAAGAGAGATTCCCGGTGCGGATTTACGGCCGAGCCAATGTTGGAAACCATATTCACTTCGTTCTTAAAGCCCGCACCCACGGCGCTTACCGCGCGTTCATTCGTTATCTTTCGGGTCGGATCGCGTTTGAGGTTACGGGGGCGAAAAAGGGAAGGGCGGCGGGACGGTTTTGGGATTCGATTCCGTATTCGAGAGTGCTTGAGTGGGGCCGCGACTTCATCAACGCGAGGATTTACATCACGAAGAATCTTTTTGAAGGCGAGGGCATCGCGCTCGCAACGCCCAACGGCCCTCGCGTTTTTCGGATTCGGGATGGAACCATGCTTTCGAATTCAGCGGACGGTGGTTTGAAGCCTGGGCCCGGCTCAAGGTTTTGGAGATGATTCGGGTCACTAGAAGTAAAGAGAGTCACCTTAGCTTTAGTGAATATATCTATTAATATTGAGCATTTATAAAATAGAATCAAAATGATGCTTTTTGATTTAATCTGACGCATAATAAAATCAAGGAGTGGTCTATGAGCAAAGCTCGAACCGTAAGATTTGAAGACGAAGTTGACCCGCTAGTTGATCAGTTTTTAGAAAAGAACTCGATCAATTTTAACACGCTTGTGAATATTGCCGTCAAAGACTTTATCTCGAAGCCTCAGACGATAGAGCTTCTTCCGATTGATCAAGACGATTGGGAAAAGGCTTTCAAAAAAGCCCACAAGAAACACAAGAAAGCTATTGGCGAACTTGCGAAATGAAGATCAAAGTCCCTTCAGTTGACCTGGTCGTCCAGACAAACAAGCTCGTCTGCGCAGAAAATGATCAAACCTCGACGCTTCTCAATAAAGGCAAAATCGAAAGCGCCTTGCACACAGCTTTCTATCCCGGTTCGGAACCATTTGAAAACGGCGGGGTTGCTCGTCTTGGCGGTGCTCTTTGCTATTACCTAACCAAAGCTCATGCTTTCATGGACGGAAACAAGCGCACTGCCACGATGACGGCAATCTTATTCATGAACCTGAATGGCTGGGATCTTCAATATCCCGAAAACGATGAAACTAAGTTCTCAGAGCTTGCTACAGTCGTAAACAAGGCAACGGCGAATGAGATGAGCAAGGATGAACTCATCGAGTGGTTTGAGATACATAAGACTCAAATTGAAGACTAACGTTTGCCGATCAGTCCTTTGATTCAAATCCTTCGCGACAAATTGCCGAAGGCTTTGGCCGGAGACCGGGGGGCCTGCAGCCCGGGGCCGGAGGATTTGGATTTCTAGAGTCGGGCGAGCAGGCATACCGGCAAACCGGCAGACAGGAAAAGCTTAACGGCTGCGGCAGAGAGTCGGGGAATCGAGGATGTACCAGCACGGATCGACCGGCAAACCGTTTGCGCGGACTTCGTAATGGAGATGGGGGCCGGTGGCGTGGCCGCTGGAGCCGACCGAGGCGATGCGTTGGCCGCGGCGAACGCGGTCGCCCATCCGCACCGTGAAGCGCGAGATGTGAGCGAAGTAAGTCTCGATGCCGTTGCCGTGATCGAGAACGACGACCTTTCCGAAACCGGGTTTGTTTCCGGCGAAGAGCACCATCCCGTTGGCGGGAGCCACGATGTCGGCGCCGTAGCGATTGGCGATGTCGATGCCTTCGTGCATTTTGCGGCGGCTGTCGTAGGGCGAGATGCGGACGCCGTAATCGGACGTGATGTAACCGAGCGTCGGCAGGCGCGTCGGCGTGCCCGCGATGATCGCGCGCTTTTCTTCGAGTTTTTCGAGGATGTATTGCGCTTCCTGTTCTTCGGCCATCGCGAAGGCATTGACCTCCTCGTAAACCGCGTCGAGCTTCTCGAATTCGGTTTTCACGAACAGGCTCGTGTCGGCGTCGGAGAGTGTGAGCGTTTCGGGAGTCTCGCGCATCAAAGAAGCCAGAAGCGCCTTGCGTCGCACGCGCGCGCTCGAAGGATCGGTGCCCGGCGAGGCCGGAACGGGAACCATCGCGGCTTCTTCATCGGTGTCGGCTTCGATTCCGCTCGAAGACAAGGACTCCTTCGCCGGCGTAAACGCCGACGATCCGCCGTTGCCGGTCTGATCGGACGCCGGCGGCGAAGAAGGCGGCGAGGAGGGCGAGGTCGGCACGCCCGGAAGGCCGGGCAGGGGGACGGCCGGCATCATCGGCGCGGCGTCCTGGCCCGGCTGTTCTTCGATGTTGGTGATGATGCGAAGCTTGGTCGCGAAGGTCTTCACGCGGTCGAGCGTGTTTTCGATCGTGACGACCTTGTCTTTGAAAACCTGCACCGCCTGCCGCAGCTGCCGGTTTTCGATCTTCAGGCGCTTGTTTTCGGTGATCTGATTCATGACGTTCGCGTAATCGAGGATCATGATCACCGCGAGCACGAGCACGAACGCCAAAGTGCCGGCCGCACCCTTGACGACGTAGCTCGGCACGATGAGCTTTTTCACCTGCTGCGTCTTTTCGGGAACGATCATGATCGTGAAGAAACGGTTGGAGGCCATCTGTTTCTCGCCTTATTTCCCAACCTGCACGAGTACCGCCGTGACGTTGTCGTGGCCTCCGTTGCGGTTGGCGGCGTCGACGAGTGCTGCGGCCGCCGCGTCGAGATCGTTTGCGCGGATGGCGAACTCTTCGGCCAGCGCCCGTATCGCGTCGTCGTCGACCAATCCGTGCAAACCGTCGCTGCAGAGAAGAAAAATATCCCCGGGCTTCGCGTCGACCCAGAAAAGATCGGTTTCGACATCGGGCTCGTAGCCTACCGACCGCGTGATGACGTTGCGGTTCGGCGCGGTTTTGAGCTGCGCGCGCGTGAGAATGCCGGCGCGCAGTTTTTCCTGCACGAGCGAGTGATCGCGCGTGAGTTGCCAGATGCGGCCGGGTTGAATGAGGTAGCCGCGCGAGTCGCCGACTTGTCCGAGCACCGCGAGGTCCGGGAATTTTCCGTTTTTCGAAGAAGGAAAGAAGATCGCGGAGGCCGTCGTGCCCATCCCGCGCAGATCGGGTTGCTCGGCACCTTTGGCCTGGATGGCGGCGTTCGCTTTTTTGATCGCCTCGCGCATCCGCAGCGTCGCGGCTTCGGGCGTTTCGCACGGTTCCGAGCTCGCGCGAAAGGCCTCCTCGATCGTGTCGACCGCGATGCGGCTCGCGGTTTCGCCGCCGCGGTGGCCGCCCATCCCGTCGGCCACGACGAAAAGCCCGAGATCGGGGAGTTCCGCGTAGCAGTCTTGGTTTTGCCGGCGCTTCATCCCGGTGTGCGTGCAGGCCGCCGACTTGATTTTCACGCGCGGCCTCCGCCGACCGGGATTTCAGAGAAGAGCGTGGATTTGTTCAGGTTCTCGACGCGGCCTTCCTCAACTTCGCGCAGCTGAAACCGGCCGGCGCCGCTCCCAAGACCGCGCGATCGCAGCTTATCTGCGCAGAATTCAAGGATTTCCATACGTTTATGCGGATAGCGTAACTTTACACCGGCACTTTTGTAAAGGTACAATGGAGGCAGGGAGGCTACGGACATGGCCACAACCAAAAGCGGTAATCTCGACATCCTGGAAGCGGTTTCGAAATACCAAAAGGCGGAAGCGTTCCGCGACTATCATTGGGAAGGATCTTTCCAGGATTACGTCGAGATTGTCCGGCAAAATCCCGGCGTCGCACGGAACTCCTTCCAACGCGTGTACGACATGGTTCTCGCTTACGGAACCGAATCGTACGTCGATTTCAAAAAGAACGTCGTCCGTTACAAATTTTTCAGCGACCCGATCGACAACGGCGCCGACGCGATTTTCGGTCTCGACGTTCCGCTCATGAAGCTCGTGCACTTTTTCAAAAGCGCGGCGTTCGGGTACGGAACCGAAAAGCGCGTGCTGCTGCTGCACGGGCCGGTCGGAAGCTCGAAGTCCACGATCGTGCGGCTCTTGAAGAAAGGCCTCGAAGCGTATTCGAGGATCGACGAGGGCAAGATGTACACGTTCAAGTGGGTCGATCCCGAGCGCAAGATCCAGCACATCCTGGGAAACGTCACCGAGTTTCCCGATCCGATGCATGATGAACCGTTGAAACTTCTGCCCGACGAGGCGCGCGAGCCGATTCTGGAAGAGCTCAACCGCGGAAAGAAAACGCAATACCGCGTGGAGATCCGCGGGAATCTTTGCCCGCCGAGCCGCCTGATTTTCCGTGAGCTGATGAAATTTTATAACGGCGACTGGGGAAGCGTCATGCAACACGTGCGCGTGCAGCGGCTGATTCTTTCGGAACGCGACCGCATGGGCATCGGCACGTTCCAGCCCAAGGACGAGAAGAACCAGGACTCGACCGAGCTCACGGGCGACGTCAACTACCGCAAGATCGCCGAGTACGGCTCGGATTCCGATCCGCGCGCGTTCAACTTCGACGGCGAGTTCAACATCGCCAACCGCGGCATGGTCGAGTTCATCGAGGTTTTGAAACTTGACGTCGCGTTCTTGTACGACCTCCTGGGCGCTTCGCAGGAACACAAGATCAAGCCGAAGAAATTTCCGCAGACCGATATCGACGAGGTCATCATCGGCCACACCAACGAACCGGAATTCAAAAAACTTCAGAACAACGAGTTCATGGAAGCTTTGCGCGACCGAACCGTGAAGATCGACATTCCGTACATCACGCGCCTGAAAGACGAGATTCGTATTTACGAAAAAGACTTCAACGCGAACAAGATTCGCGGCAAGCACATCGCTCCGCATACGATCGAGCTCGCGTCGATGTGGGCGATCCTCTCGCGGCTGGAGCATCCGAAAAAAGCCAATCTCTCGCTCGAGCAGAAGTTGAAGCTCTACGACGGCAAGACGCTCGCGGGTTACACCGAAGACAATGTGAAGGAGCTGCGCAAAGAAGCGACACGCGAAGGCTTGGACGGCATCAGCCCGCGGTACGTGCAGGACAAGATCTCGAACTCGCTGGTGAACGACAAGAACGGCGATATCGGCTGCGTGAATCCGTTCATGGTCTTGAACGAGCTCGAAGGGGGCTTGAAGCACCACGCGCTGATCGCTTCGGACGAAAAGCGGCGCGAGTACCGCGAGCTTCTCGCGGTCGTGAAACAGGAATTCGAAGACATGGTCAAAAACGAAGTCCAGCGCGCGATCTCAGCCGATGAAGACGCGATCGCGAAACTTTGCGGCAACTACATCGACAACGTCAAGGCTTATACCCAACGCGAAAAAATAAAAAACAAATACACCGGCCAGGACGAGGAGCCCGATGAGCGCCTCATGCGCGCGATCGAGGAGAAGATCGACATTCCCGAGTCGCGCAAGGACGATTTCCGGCGCGAGATCATGAATTACATCGGAGCGCTCGCGATCGAAGGCAAGCAGTTCGACTTCAAGACGAACGAACGGCTCTATAAGGCGCTTGAGCTCAAGCTCTTCGAGGACCAGAAAGACACGATCAAGCTCACGAGTCTGGTTTCCAACGTCGTCGACCGCAACACGCAAGAGAAGATCGACATCGTAAAGCACCGCATGATCAAGAACTACGGCTATTGCGAGATCTGCTCGACCGACGTGCTCAATTACGTCGCGAGTATTTTCGCGAGAGGAGACGCGAAGAAAAGGCAGTAAATGATCTATTCAATCAAACGGGATCACGCCCGCTTCAGGAACATCGTCAAGGGCAAGGTCAAGCAGGACCTCAAGAAGTACATTACCCACGGCGAACTTCTTGGGCGTAAAGGCAAAGACATCGTCACGATCCCGCTGCCGCAGATCGACATCCCGCACTTCCGTTACGGAGACAAAGAGGCCGGCGGCGTGGGCCAGGGCGAAGGCGACCCCGGCGACGCGATCGGAAAGGGCCAGCCGCGGGAAGGGCAAGGCGTGGATGGCGAGGCGGGCAATCAGGCCGGTGAGCACGTGCTTGAGGTCGATCTGACCCTCGATGAGCTCGCCGAAATTCTCGGGGAAGAGCTGCAGCTGCCCAAAATCGAGCCGCGCGGACACAAGAGCGTTCGCACCATCAAAGACCGCTACACCGGCATCGCGCGCGCGGGGCCGGATAGCTTGAGGCATTTTAAGCGCTCGTACAAGGAGGCCTTAAAGCGCCAAATCGCGGGGGGCGTTTATAATCTCGCGGCGCCGCTCGTGGTGCCGATCAAGCGCGACCTGCGCTACCGGAGCTGGCGCTCGGTCGTCGAGCACGAGAGCAACGCCGTGATCATCTACATGATGGACGTCTCGGGCTCGATGGGCGACGAACAGAAAGAAATCGTGCGCACCGAGGCGTTCTGGATCGATACGTGGCTCAGAAGCCAGTACAAGGGCATCGAAACCCGCTTCATCATCCACGACGCCACGGCGAAGGAAGTCGACGAGCAGACGTTTTACCGGACGCGCGAGTCGGGCGGCACATTGATTTCATCGGCCTACAAACTCTGCGAAAAAATCATCGAAACCGATTACGCGCCGAGCGAGTGGAACATTTATCCGTTTCATTTTTCCGACGGCGACAACTGGTCGGGCGAAGATACGCGCGTCTGCATGGATATCCTGAAAAACACGATTCTTCCCCAGGTGAACATGTTCTGTTACGGCCAGGTCGAGAGCCGCTACGGCAGCGGGCAGTTCTACAAGGATCTTCGCGAGGAATTCGGCGAAGACCACGAGCGGATCATCCTCTCGAAGGTCGAGAACAAAGACGGGATCATCCAGAGCATCAAGGATTTCTTGGGGAAGGGGAAGTGAGCCATGAGCCTGCCGCTTGAGCTCGCGAAACTCAAAGACGAGATCAAAGGCTACGCGCGGGGCTTCGGCCTCGATTTCTTCGAAGTCATCTTCGAGTTTCTCGACTACGACCAGCTGAACGCGGTCGCGAGTCTCGGCGGTTTCCCCGTGCGCTATCCGCACTGGCGCTTCGGAATGGAGTACGACCAGCTTTCGAAGACCTACACGTACGGGCTGCAGAAAATTTACGAGCTCGTGATCAACAACTCGCCCTCGTACGCGTATCTCATGAAATCCAACGCCATGATCGACCAGAAGCTCGTGATGGCGCACGTCTACGCGCACGTGGACTTTTTCAAGAACAACGTCTGGTTCTCGAAGACCAACCGCAAGATGATCGATTCGATGGCCAATCACGCCGTCAAGATTCGCGGGTACATGGACCGCTACGGCGTGGACCGCGTCGAGGGATTCATCGACAAATGTCTCTCGCTCGAAAACCTCATCGACCCGTTTCTTCCGTTCGCGCCCAAGAAACATCCGCCGCGCGAAGACGAGGCGGAAAAGAAAAAAGAAGTCGGACGCCTCAAGGTCGATCGGCAATATCTCGACAAGTTCGTGAACCCTCCTGAGTTCATCGAAGAGCAACGCAAGAAACTCCAGGCGCAGGAGGTGAAAGAGAAGCGCGATCCTTCGGAGCCGCAAAAAGACGTTCTGCAGTATCTCTTGCGGAACGCGCCCTTGGAGGGCTGGGAGAACGACATCCTCGCGATGGCGCGCGAGGAGGCCTATTATTACGCGCCCCAGTGGCAGACCAAAATCATGAACGAGGGGTGGGCCTCATACTGGCACTCCAGGATCATGACCGAGAAGGCTTTGAAAGACAGCGAGATCATCGATTTCGCCGACCACCACTCGGGCGTGATGTCGATGCAGCCCGGAAAGGTCAATCCCTACAAGATCGGCGTGGAGCTTTATCGCGACATCGAAGAGCGTTGGAACACGGGGCGCTTCGGCAAGGAGTGGGACGAGTGCAACGACATCGTCGTGAAAAAGAACTGGGACAGGAAGCTAGGTCTTGGCCGCCAGAAAATCTTCGAGGTCCGGCGCGTGTGCAACGACGTCACGTTCATCGACGAGTATCTTACGCCCGAGTTCTGCGAGCGGTTCAAGCTCTACACGTACCAGTTCAACCGCCGCACGAACCAGTACGAGATCGCCGACCGCGATTTCAAGAAGATCAAAGAGAAGCTCTTGTTCGGGCTCGCGAACATGGGGCAGCCGTTTGTTTACGTCGCCGACGGAAATTACCTGAACAAGGGAGAATTGCTGCTGCTGCACAAGCACCAAGGGGTCGATCTCGATTCGCGCTGGACGCGCGAGACGTTGAAAAACGTCGGCGAGATCTGGCGGCGTCCCGCGAACCTCGAGACCGAGGTCGACGGCCAGAAAAAGCTCATTACCTACGCGCCGTCGCCGACGGTGTCGGGCGCCGGCGAGTGCTCGGAAAAATTTCTTTAGCTTTTCGTGAAATCGCTCCCATACTTCGTCATCCTCCTCCTTCCTCCCGCAGCGACATCCGTCGCGATTGATCGCCGTGCACTGGCCGCCGTCTCTGAGTGTAACTTTGTGTTCAATCGCGGCGGGGATGGGTTGGCGTTTGTGGAAATTGAAACCGTCACCGGTCGTCATGTCTAGTTCTCGATCTCCTTTGAACTCGACCCGTGTAGCCGCCCCTAAACAGTCTGTCACCTTCGTATAAGTCAGCGGCCTGGCCAGCTCGCGCTCAAGCGTATGTCGCGTGACATCCGTGTGTTTCACTCTGGCTTTTGTATCTGCATTGCTGCCGTTCGCGTTTACAGTCCCGCCGTTCGCATTCACACCCTTGGCACCCGCAACAGCAGCACCGCCATTCGCGGCCGCAGTCTTGCCATGCGCGATCGCACGCTTTGCTTTTTTCAGAGGATCATTCTTTTCGACGTAAAACGCGCTCATCGTGGCAAACGTTTCCTCCAATGTCACAGGCCGGCCCGTTCGCTGACATTCAAGATCTTGCACGCGTTTGATGAGTTCGAGCGTTTTCTCGTCAAGCGAGAGACTTAGATTCATGTGTGTCTCAGTGACATAGCGGACGCGCTCGGGGAAGGCTGCTCCCGGCGCGACTCTCGCGATTTCCTTTTCGAGCTTTCTCGTCGGGAGTGTTTTCGCTTTCTCGATCCATTCCGCCTGGTTTTGCGAGTTCAGCACCGGCACGATCTTGCGTGCCTTACAAACACTAAGGTTCCCGCTTTGAATTTCCGTTTTCAGCGCCGGAATCTGCACGGCCTTTCGCGCGACGTTGATCAAGTTCAGCGCCGTGCTCTCGGAAAGTTTCAACTCACCGATCACGTACGAAAATAAACTTGCGTGACCGAAATCTCGAAAGCCTTTGCAGGCATCAATCTTTTGGAGGAGATCAAGCAGCTCCGCTTCCGCTTGAAAAAACCTTCGTGCCGCTTCAATCGCGCGCTGATGTATCTTGTGAATATTCATTTCCTGTTCCTCGCTCTCGCCAGGTGAAAAGCAAGTTCGGTGCCATGCTGTAATTCATGAAAGCGCGCACTTGCCTTCCATTGAGCGATCATCCGCACATGGCCGGTTTTAAAAACCGAGATGGAAATATTCAAACGTGAAGGCGACCGAGACGAATGCTGAAGGTTTTTCCCGGCGAAGGGTTAGAGAAAAATTTCCGCGAGGTATCACGCAGATTTTCATGTTCGAAAAAACGTGTAGAAATGAGGAACTCCCTCAAAAAAGTGCGGATTAAATCGAATATATGAGAGCTGAGCAGGAAGAACCGCGCGAGTGACGCAGGGGTTCGTGTCCGGGATCTGCCAAACAAGAAAATAGCTTGGGCCTCGTGGTCGTGATGTTCTGGATTTATCAGAACGCAGTCCAACACGATCAGAGGAGGCCCAAGGAATGGGTATACCACGATTTTTGCGTTGTGCGTTTTCCGGATATCAAATTGTAGATTTCAAGGAATTCCTCAAAGACGGCTACATCGAGGTTTGGCTGAAGAAGGAGCCTGAGCAAGCGGCATGGATCTGTCATCGGTGCGGAGAAGGGCTTAAAGCCAGGCGCGGCAAGTACCCGGTGTGCCTGGAGGGCCTGCCGATCATGGGATTTAAGTTTCTCGTACACTTCTGGCGGGAAAAAGGCGATT
>JACPKS010000110.1 GCA_016186905.1 Deltaproteobacteria bacterium | reverse complement strand
TCCAGGCTGTAGCCTCAATCGATGCAAAGCACCGTAAAAAGTAGGCTGGCACCCTTTACGGCTTTCCCCGCGCCGGGATTTTTTCGGCGACGGCGTTGAGCTTGGCTTTTTGCGCCGGGCTGAATCTTGCCGCGAACGCCGACGGGTTTTTCTTGGCCTCATCCAAAAGCTTCTGCATTTTCTCTGGATCGCCGCCCGATTCTTTGACGAGATTTTCCATCACGTCGGCGCCTAGGCTGTAGATCTCCTGCGTGTTTTCATCCGAGCCCGCGAAGTCGCGCACTTTTGAATCCATGTCTTTGGCCTTGGGATCGGACCCGACCGCGCTTTGGCGCAGCTTCGCATCGCGCATCAGCTGCTGGGTTTTTAAGAGCGCTTCCTGGGAGGCGGGGTCGAGACCTCGCTCCTGCTGCGCGCGTGCGACAGTCGTGTGTAGCAGGAAGAAAAAACCGCAAATCACATGGAGCATTGCTGAAAACAATGGCTTCATAACCCCTTTCAAATGGCGCAGGACACCACGAAAAGTAGGTCGGCACCTTTCCAGGTTGCTAGTTGATATTTTGCTCGAACTTGCACTCGATCGTCGCTGAGCCAGAAATCTGCAGCCCGCTGATCCACGTGCAACACCAGTCGTGGCCACTAAAGTCATTGTCGTGCCCTTTGCACTTGTCAGCCCTGCCAGTGGAGTAGGATGCCATGGAATAGCTTGCGTTGAGAGTAACTCCCGTGGCCGTGGAGCTAGAGACATTCACGCCGACAGCGCTGCTGAGACTCCCGCTACCATCGTGGCTTCCTTCATTGCAGGCCCCTCCGTCAACTCCGCCGGAGGAACAGCTATTCTCCCTCCTGCACTCAACCTTATCCCAGCTTCCGCTGACGCTTGCGGAAGCCGAAAGATATGTCCCACTGATAAAAGTCTCACCGCCCGATGGGGAACATTCGTTCGAAAAAGTATACGACCATGTTCCACTTGTTGTGATTGTGGACGTATCCTCCCATCCTTTCGAAGCCGCGGAGCTTTGGAACGACTTGGTAACCTGTCTTGTAACCTCTTTCTTACAACCAAACGTCGGTGAAGAACCGGTAATGCCGTATTTTGATTTATTGAAAGAAGCCTCATCCGTAACTGTGCCATTTACCGTAATTTTTCCACCTGGATAAGCGCCTAGATTGGGGCTCGCCGTGCTGCCGTCGTAAACAGTCCCGCCTTGACTCGTACAATCCGTAGTCGTCTTGGCTGCATTCGCGGTAAGCTTGAAGACCTTATCGATTTGAATCACGTCGCACGGCGACTGCGTGCTGCCGCCGTTTTGCCAAACCTGCTGAACTTTAAGCTTACACATCTCGTCTTTCAGCGCATCGATCGTGTCCTGGTTCGGATCCTTTCCGCAGATCGGCTGGCCCAAGGAATCAACACCAGACTGATACTGCATGTTGATGTTATTCGGGTAGAGCTGCTTACAGTCGACATACGTGTATTTCGCGGCACGGATCGCCGAATACGGGACCGTGATGTTGGGCCGATCGGTCGTACCGGTTTTCACGGTCGCGAAAGTAGGCATTCCCGGCAGCGACTTGACTTGCGAGACTTGATACTCGAACGTGAAAGTTTCCGCTCTTTTGCACTTCGCGTATGGGTTTCCGCTCGAGTCTTTCGGACAAAGCGGCGTCACCCACGCCTCGATCTTAAATACGCAGTTCGCGGCAGCACCGGTCTGATCCGCGCATCTTTTTCCAGTGTCGTCGTAAAAACCAGTGAGCTCATTTGAAGCACTTGTGCCGCCTTGGTACAATTTCAAGGGTTTTCTGTCGACTGCCACTCCGTCGAAACCGATTTGGCCACTGCCGCTGCAATCCGATGGATCCGAGAAATAATTCGGATCTGACGGTTCCAAGCCTTCGATGCAGTTCTGAAGGTCGAGGTTTGCTGGTATCGGTGCCGGCTGACCGCCGCCTGAAATCGCAAACGGGCTAACGATGCTTGCTACCGCGAAAACGATGAGGCAGGCACGAATGTCCTTTAACTCATTTTTCATTTAACCCCCCCTCCTACCCCAACCCCTACCCCAACCCCACCACCGCCCCCCGCCTGGCAGCTGCCCTTCACGCAGGTAAACCCTGGAGCACATGAAACAGGAGGATTTCCGCAATTCGTATCGCTTTCAGGCGGGGCCACCATCACGGAACTGCTCGTGAGAATCGCAGCCGGACTCGACACCGCCGCCTGCGTGACCATCACAAGCTGTTGAAAATTAGTTTTGCGTTGGATGTTGGCTTGCTGCCGCGCCTGCCCGATCATCATCTGCGAGATGCCCAGCGCGACCACACCCAAAATCGCGCAGACGACCAGCACTTCGACGAGCGAAAAGCCCGCGTTCTTCATGTCACCCATAATTGAAATCTTAGCGGTATTTTCGCGCCGCACAACTGTGTCGGCGCGACACATCACGGCTCCCGCTGAATTCATTCGGATTTTGACCGTTCGGACGCGAAGCCCGGATACGCGAACGCGCCCGATATCAGCCCGCAGTCCGCCTCGCAGACGCCGGCGCCTCGCGCGACCTGATACCAGGTTGACTTCACGCTTTTCTCCATTTCCTTCACCAACGCTTCGGCCTCGTCCCGCCTGAGCAGAAAACGCAAGCATTGCGACAGAACGTTTTCGGCATTGGCAAAGCGGCCGGCATCGCCCGCGGCCAGGGCGAGATCGCGCCGTTCGAGGCTGATCGGCGTCGAGGGAGTGAGATCGTACGCCGGGGATAGCTTCCATTCCCGATTCTTCGCGATGACCGCGTGATTGCGCGGGTGATCGTCGATGTTCGAAATGAGCGCGTTAAAGCACATTCTTCTGAATAGTTCGGCGGCGTCCGCTTGCGGTTGCGCGCTTACGCGCCGCAGTTCTTCGGCCAGCAGCACGTATGACCACTTATCCCGGGCGAGGTGGGAGTCTTCCGCGAGCAGAAGTGTCAGGCCGCTGACCATTCGCGCCCGCAGATACCCTTGCTTCGTCTTTTCACGATCGAAGCGTTTGACGAGCAAAACATCGCGACCACCGATCGAAACGACGCGGCTCTCCGCCGTCGTAATTCCGCAAGACCGGGCGAGCAGGTGCATCGCGTGCTCAACACGCGCATGGTTCCACTTGTCGTCGGGCCGATTGAATTTCGCAAGCCATAATCCGTCGTGATCTTCCACGACGGTCTTCGGTCTCGCCCCACCCATCGAGGTGCCAATCAGCATCAACTCCTCGATCTGGCCGGTTGCCGCATCGGTCGGCAGCTCTTCGTCGGCCACGATCGCATCCGCGATCTTCTGCAATTTTTCGAGATCCAGCGTCTGATTGAACCGCCGCCGCGGAGCCGTTGGAGTTTGGCTCAAGCCGAACCCCAGCGCGCCGGCGCGATCATCGGGCGAATGCAGAAGATAGTCCATCTCGCCGAGCGGCGCCTTGCCGGCGTTTCGTTCGATAACCCGTCTGCCCCAATAATCGGGACCCGCGTCTCGAAGCGCGCCGAACACACCCTTGAGTGCCGTCGTCTCATAGGTGCGTGCCGCGAGCTTGAGTTCGACCGGATCGAATTCGACCGCATCAGGGTTATTGAGATACCGCTTGCCGTAAACAAACCGGCCGAGCGCAACGCCGCTTCGATTTGACGTGAGTTCAAAGCGTCCGGCTGTCACCGGCGAGGTCTGACCAGGCAGCGTAATGTAGACGAAGCACTCGGAAGGCTGAGTGTCAGAAGTCATTGTCAAGACCTCCGCCGCGGCGAACACGCGACCGCTCGCGCGAAAGCGCCAGCGTCTGGCCTTCTGAGTCACGGCCAGGGTCAGCGAGGATTTCAAAGTCGCCCATGAGACCGAACGTCCAAAGGAGCGCGGCGTAGACGGCGATACTTGTCGATGGCTTCCCCTTCTCGGCATCCGATACGGCGCGAATTCCAGCTCCGATTTTTCGGGCGACATCCGCGACCGTCAGACGCCGGCGAATTCGCGCGGTCCGCAGGTTCGCGCCTAGACGCTTGAGCGCTTGCTCGACGGCGTAGGGTGGAGCGGCGAGAAGGTTGTTGCGTGCGACCATAGTTTATTAGCCTTGAGAACGTACTATAGGCCTGTACAAGCTATTGAGAGCATATCGCAAACGAGCTGGAAATTCAATATATCTGCTCTCAAGAACATATTATATAATATTAATTGCTCTTAAGGGCTCTAAGCCCAACTAATCCTCGACCGGCATTTGATGCTTTCCGATTCAGTGGATCGTGTAGTGAGTTCATTTAGACCCTGGCCATTCAAACGATCCGTCCAAGCGAATCACCCTAAGCCCCCGGCTGACTGCAGCGCCGTGAAGTTCTAACATCCTACCTGTTTCGCCGCTTGCATTTCAAGCTGACCATCCGGATTTTCGATCGGCGGCGGCGAGCGCTACCAATCCTTCTCTATTTTTGTATCCTGCACCTTGCCGGTCTTCGCGCGCATCACGCGCACCTGGGTTTTGCTTTCCTGCTCCTGAAGCTGCTTCAAGATGCGTTTGGCGTCGTTCTCGGTGAGCTTCTCGGGTTTGAATTTCGGTTTGGGATTGGTGTACTGCTTGGGCTCTTCTTTCTTTTTTTCCTCGTCCTTGCTCTCGTCTTTTTTCTTGTCTTTCTGGTCTTGCCCGCCGTCTTTCTTGTCTTTGCCTTCTTTTTTCCGCTGCTTTTGCTGCTGGGCGTTTTGAAGCGCGCGCTTTAAGCGCTCAACCACTTCGGGATCGGCCTTCTCGCCTCCTTTTTCGCCGCCGAGAAGCCGGTCGAGGCCTTGCTGGTACGAACGGATCGCCTGCTCGTGGTTCTCGGTCGCCTCGAACGCCTTTCCGAGATTGAAAGCCCCGCGCGCGGCCTCGTTGGCGTCGCGGCTCTTGAGCGCCTGCTCGAACTCGCGGGCGGCCCCCTCGGGGCTGCCGGCCTTCAGAAGCGCATCGCCCAGGTTCATGTGATGCGTGGGCAGGCCGGGGTTATCGGCCTGCGCGTTTCCGAAACGGCGCACGGCCTCGGGATAATCGTTTTCGCCATACGCGCGCACGCCCTCTTTCGAGTCGCGGTACTCGCGGATCGAACCAAGCGCAGGCCCGGGAAAAGCGCCGGAAACAAGCGCGAGGAAAAGAACCGCGGCGGTCGCGACGGATGACGCCTCGCTCATGAAGAGCTGAATCAGAAAAAGCACGATCGCCATCGCGAGCGGATACTGAAAAAGCTCGTCGTAAACGACGACCTTGCGTTCGGTTCCTTCGGTGCGCTCCATGCCGCTCACGTTGCCGATGATCTCGTCCACTTCGCCTTCGTTGGAGGAGGCGGGATAGAATTTTCCGCCTGATTCCGCGGCGATCGCCTCGAGGCTTCCGCTCTCGAGCCGAGAGAGCACCATTCCGCCCGATCGGTCGCGCTTGTAGCCGCGCAGGCTGCCGCCTTCGTCGCGCACCGGAATCGGACCGCCCTTTAAGCTTCCGATGCCGATCGTGTAGACGACAATCCCGCGTTTCTTGAGTTCCCTCGCGTATTCGGCTTCTTTTCCGACCTGGTCTTCGCCGTCGCTCAACGCCACGATCACGCGGCCGCCGGCCGGCGCGGGCTCACCCGGCGTTTCGTCCTCGTTCACCCCGCCGCGCTCGAGAAGCTCGACACCGACCTTGAGCGCCTTGGAAAGGTCGGTGCCCTGATTCGCGATCGAGCGCTCGCTCAGGATTTCGAGCGTCTGTCTGACGAAATCGTAATCGGTCGTAAGGGGTGCTGCGGGATACGCCGAGCCCGCGAACGCGACGATTCCCACGCGATCGCCCGAAAGACGGTCCAAGAAACCGCGAATCATGTGTTTGGCTTTCATGAGCCGGCTCGGCAGCGCGTCTTCGGTGAGCATGCTGTTGGAAACATCGAGCAGGAACACGACGTCTAGGCCCTGCGACCTCATCGTTTCTTCGCGCGTGCCCATCTGGGGGCGCGCAAGAGCGAGCACGCCGAAAAGCGCCGCGAAAAAGAGAAACACGAACCGCGCCCTGCGCCTGCCCGGCGAAAATCCCTTGAGCAGCGACGCCGTCATCTCGGTGGAAAGAAAACCCTGAAACGCGCGGCGCGCGCGGCTCTCGAGCCACTTCCAGAAAAACGGCGAAAGAAGCAGCGGAAAGAGCAGCCAGAGCGTCTGAGGCGACTGAAACCTCACGGGTAAACCCTCAGCGCCGTGTGCTGGAGCAGAAACGTCAGCGCCAGCAGAAAGAGGGCGAGCTGCGCGAAGACCATGAAATGTTCCTCGTACTTCACCTGCTCGTTCATCTCGATCGTGTTGCGTTCGAGCTGATCGATTTCCTTGAAGGCGTCGCGCAGGATTTTCTCGTCGTTCTGCACGCGAAAGAATTTTCCGCCCGTCATGTTCGAGATTTGCCGCGGCAATTCCGGATTGATCGAGCTGTCGAAGTACTGGTAGGTCTTCACCTGCCGGCCGAAAACGTCTTTCGTGATGAACGGCATCGCCACGCGTCCGTCGCGGCCGATCGCGACGCTGTAAATCTTGATGCCGAAACCCTTCGCGAGCTCGCCGGAGGTGAGCGGATCGACGGTGCCGATGTTGCTGTCGCCATCGGTGAGCAGCACGACGATGCGGCTCTTGGCGGTGCTTTCCTTCAGGCGTCCGACCGCCGTCGCGATCGCGTCGCCGATGGCCGTGCCGTCTTTGAGATCGCCGATGTTGGAATCTTTGAGCGCCAGCTGCACGATCTGGTGGTCGAGCGTCGGCGGAACGAGCGTGACGGCCTCTCCCGAGAACGCCTGAAAGCCGATCCGGTCGTTCGGCCTTCCGTTGACGAATTCCTTCAGGATGATTTTCGCGATTTCCATCCGATTGCGGTCGCGAAAATCCTCGATCCGCATGCTGGCCGAAAGATCGAGCACGACCATGATGTCGATGCCTTCGATGTTGCGTTTGATTTTCTGGTAGCTCGTCTGCGGGCGTGCCGCCGCGAAGACGAAAAAAACGCACGCAAGCGCGTAACCCGCGGCGTGCCAAAGCCGCGGAGGCACCGAGAGCGTGCCGGCACCGTTGCCCCACAGGCGCTTCCACGAAACCGCGACGCGCGGCGTGCGTTTGCGCGCGGTCATGTCCCACCACGCCTTGAGCAGCGCCGCCGCGACGGGAAGAAGCAGCAGAAAAAAACCCGGATTTCGGTATCTCACGGCGACGGCTCCGGCTCCGGCTTTAGCGTGCTGTCTGGCCGGTTCTGCTGGAGATCCCGCAGCTCGCGCGCAACGGGGCTCGCTCTCCACGTGGCCGCTGCCAGCGCGGCCAAGCGCGCCGAAAGATCGCGCGCCCGATCGAGCTGCGGAACCTGATCGGTGAACTTCGTGACGTCCATCTCATCGAAGACCGCGCTCCATTGTTCGACGAGCGTTTTCGAAAATTTTCCCGCGGTCGCGAGCCCCCCGAGCGCGTCTTTGAGCTCGCGCGTCGTCATCTCTTCGGCGGCGATGCGATAAGCTCGCGCGAGAAACCGTTTCGCGGCGTCGCTCAGCGTGAAGGTGTGCGGCTTGAAGCGGCCGGCATCCAGAAATTTCTTATGGTCCGTCTCACGGCGCGTTTTTTCGAATTCCTCGATCGGAGAAAGCAGGGGTACAGCGGGCCTTGCGGGTTCAAGCCGGCGCTTCTTGCGATTCCAGCGCGAGAGCGCCCACAGCGCCGCGAGCGCCGAAAACAGGCCCACGAGACTTCCCGCGACCCAAACCCACGCGGGCAGAGAAACGGGCCGCGGCGGGTAAACGTCGTCTTCTTCTTTCTTGGGCTCGACCTGCGCGAACTCCACGCTCCGCGGCTCGGTCTCGAACACTGGCGCGCCTAACGGCGCCGTACCTGGCGCGCCTGACGGCGCGACAAACGGAATCGGCTTGATCTCGAACGGGCCGGGCGCGTAGGTCGTGAGACCGACGAGAATTTTTCCGGTCGCGGCATCATAGGGCTTCCACCAAAGCACGCGGCCGCTTCCCCATTCCACGGGTGCCTTCTCAAGCTCACCCGCGAAAGCCGGCGACGCAGACTGCGCGTCGCTTGGCGGTATCACTTCGAGCGCCACGACGTCGCCCGCGGTGGGATTTCCGCCTTCTTTCGCGGTGCCGATCGTTTGAATCTTAAGCGTCGTCGATGCCCGCGGCGCTGCCGGCCGCTCGCCGGTGATCGTTTGCGATTGCGGCGACGTTTGCGCGTCAACGCTTCCGGCAAAGAGAAAAAAGAGCGCCGCTGTCGCGGCGTGTGCTTTCATTTCCTTCTCTTCCTCACGCGAAAATACGCAACGACCTTGGCGAAGTAATCCTCGTTCGTCCAGAGGTCGAGCCGGTCCATCGCGGTTCGCGAGCAGATCTCGTCGAGCTCCTTTTCAAACGCGGCCGACTCCTTTCGAACGCTTTCCTGAAACGGATACGACGAGGTGTTCACCCAAAAAAGCTCGCCCGACTCGGCGTCTTCCAGCTCGACCGTTCCTAACTTGGGCACGGAAGCCTCGCGGGGGTCGCGCATCCGCAGGCCGATGACGTCGTGCCGGCGCGAAACGCGGCGAAGCGCCTTCTCGTAGTCCTTGTCGAAAAAATCGCTCGCGAGAAACGCGACGCACGAGTGTTTCGCGACCTCGGCCATGTACTCAAGCGCCGCCTTGATGTTCGTCCCGCCGGAAACCGGCGGCTGGTGAAGCAGCTCCGTCACGAGGCGCATCGCATGGGCCTGGCCCTTTTTGGGCCGCACGTGCTTGACGACGTCGCCCGCGAACGTGATGAGGCCGACGCGGTCGTTGTTTTTCACGGCCGCGAACGAAAGCAGCGCGCAGACTTCGGCGAGAGCGTCGATTTTGCTTTTTTTGACCGAGCCGAAGATGCCGCTCGCGCTCACGTCGACCAGAAGATACACGGTGAGGTCACGTTCTTCTTCATACTTGCGGATGTGCGCCGACTGCGTGCGCGCCGTCACTTTCCAGTCGATGTGGCGGATATCATCGCCCGGAGTGTACTCGCGGAAATCGGAGAACTGCATCCCCTGCCCCTTAAAACGCGTGTGGTACTGCCCCGAGAGCATCGTATCGACGATCTTGCGGGTGGAGATCTCGATCCGCCGAACCCGGCGCAGGATTTCCTCGGAGCGGGTTTTGACGGCGCCGCCGTTGGCCATCGGTGCGAGTCCTCCTCTGCTCTACGGAACCTCGATGCGGTCCAGGATGCGCTTGACGATCGCGTCGCTCGTGATCTCATCGGCTTCCGCCTCGTACGTCACGAGAATACGGTGGCGAAGCACGTCGTACGCGATCGTCTTGATGTCTTCGGGAGTCACGAATCCGCGGCCCGCCAGAAACGCCGAAGCGCGCGCGGCCTTCGCGAGATAGATCGTCGCGCGCGGACTTCCGCCGATATAGATCATCCCCTTGAGATCCGAGAGGCCGTACTTCTCGGGAAAGCGGCTCGCGAATACGATCGAAAGAATGTAGTCCTTGATCTTCTCGTCCATGTAAATGTTCGTGACGACTTCGCGGGCCGCGAGAATCACGTCGGAGCCCACGACTTTTTTCGCCTTCGGGGAGTGAAACGACGTCATGCGGTCCAGGATCGTCTTTTCTTCGCTAACGCTCGGATACGCCACCTTCACCTTGAACATGAAGCGGTCCATCTGCGCTTCCGGCAAAGGGTACGTTCCCTCCTGCTCGATCGGATTCTGCGTGGCAAGCACGATGAACGGGTCGCTCAGCTTGTACGTGCGATCGGCGATCGTAACCTGCTTTTCGGCCATCGCCTCGAGCAGCGCGCTTTGCACTTTCGCGGGCGCGCGGTTGATCTCGTCGGCGAGGATGATGTTGGAGTGGATGGGACCGAGTCTTGGCGCGAACTCGCCGGTTTTCTGGTTGTAGATCACGGTGCCGATCAGGTCGGCGGGAAGAAGATCGGGCGTGAACTGCACGCGCTGAAAATCCACCGAGATCGCGTCGGCGACGGTCTTGATCGTCAGCGTCTTCGCGAGCCCGGGAAATCCCTCGAGCAGAATGTGACCGTCGCAGAGAAGCGCCATGAGAATGCGCTCGACCATCGTCTTTTGGCCGACGACGACTTCAGAGACTTCGCGGGTCAAATCGGCCGTGAACCTCGACTGCGCGCGGACGCGTTCGGTGAGCGCGTTAACGTCAATAGCCATGAGCGTTCCCCCTTCCTTGCTGTCAGAAAATTATAGCAAAGGATCGGTTTAATGGGGAAATTGCGAAGAGGCTGGCTGAATTGAAGACGGGGCAGAAAGATCCACGACGCCGACATCCACAACCCCGACGCGCACGCGCGTCAGAAAATCTTGCAAGCCGTCGACGTACTTGGGCTCTCCTAAAAATCGGATCTTCTCGTAAAGTCCGTCCGGCGAGGCGGGCACCTTCGACTCGCGCCCGATAAAGCGAATCAGGTCGAGAAAGCTGCCGCTGTCGACGTTTCGCGCCGCAAATTCCTGAAGCTTGAGCGGAAGGCTCATCCGTGTGTTGGATATCCAATCCACGAACCGCGTGCCAAGCCCGTCTATCCCGCGCGCCCGAAAACCGGCCCAGGCCGGATCTTGCTGAAGCCGCATTATCGCGCCGCGGAAAGCGGCCCACGATCCGTCGCGGTTATTTTCCAAGCCGGTCAAGAAATGGATCGCGGCATCGACTTTCCCTGGCCGCGACGCAAGCCGATCCACGGCGCGGGCACACACGGCCGCAAGGCCGTGAAACTCAGCACGCGAATTTTCAAGCGCGGTTTCGTGGAGCGCCGTCAGAAAACGCGCGCCTTCAGCCCGGCCCAGGACGGTTTGAAAAACATCCGCATGCCGGCGCAGCCACTCGGCTCCTTCGATGTTTCCAAATGCCGCGGCAAGTATCGATATCAATTTTTCAGAAAGCCGCGCGTCCGGGGCGAGCGCTTCCATTTCACGCACGAGATTAAAAAACGCGTACGATGCATGACGTTTTGCCTCCGCGTCTTCGATCGCGAAAAAGGCGTCGATCACGCCGCCCAAAAGCGCGTACCGTGCGTCAAATGCCGCGGGATCAGCCGCATCCGCTCGCATATCCCTGCGCAAAAGAAAATCGAGCATCGCCCGCGCATCATGGTTGGGAACCCGCCGGCCGTCTTTCTTCACGTACGCAAGCCGCGAGAGCAGGTCGAGCAGGCCCGCGACGGGGACCGGCCGCACTTCGCCGTCGCCGGCCCTCTGCCAGACAAGCGGGCCCACGCTTCGAAGCAGCCCGAACTCCGCGATATCGACCACGGCGGCAAGGCTGTTCACCTCGCGGCGATAGTCGTTCCATTTCCCGCGTGGAGTCGCGCGCAATGCCGACAGAAAAAGGTCGCGAAGCACTCCGAGATCGCCGCGCTCGAGCATCCGGCGAAGCACCGGCAACACGGCCTTGAGATTGTACATCCTGCGCCGAACTTCGGCGTTCACGATCGGCGCGCTGATGCCGCTCGACGAAATCCGATAACAGCGCTCAAAGTCGGCTTCGGTCCGCTCGACGAATGCGCGAAGCTTCCCGCTCTTTTGCTCGCCTTGCTCGCCGCTTTGGGCGAGAAGCGAAAAATATTTCACGATGAAATTCGCGGAAGGTTTTTCCAAAATGAATCCGAACGGCTGGCCCATCTCGCGCAGGCTGAAGTCGGCATCGCGCGCGATGAGCTCGAGAAGATCGAAGTCGTTGGCGAGGATGACTTCAGGCGAGGATTTTCCTGGAATTTTACCCGGAAAATAATAAGGAATCGCGTGAACTTCGCCGCTCATGCGATGAAACCAGCCCTCAAGCCACTGGGGCGTGTACGGATTTCCGTCGAGCGTCTCGAAAAACTCGAGCGTGCGCTCCAGAACGCGCGTGGCCGAATCCGAGAGCCGATCGAGCCCGGGCTTAAGCAGGCGCTTGAATTCCGCGGCGTTGGAGTAATTGAAGCGAGGAACGCCGGATCGGCTCGAGTGCAGGTACGCGTCGATCTTGCGGGCGATGACAGCTTCGGAAACGGTTTCGGGCCCGTTGGCGCGCGGGCCTGACGCGACCTCATGCTCACGCATCGCCGCGACAAGCTCGCTTCGCACGCGCGCCTCATCGGGAATCGCGGGAACCGCAGGCGCTTTATCGCTCTTTTCGGCGGCGCGTTTCAGCAACGCGACCGCCTGCGCGAACCGCCGGTCGGCTTTTTTCGTCGCGGGATCCACCAGCGCAGCCGACATGCTCTCTAAAATCGCCTGCACGCCCTCAAGATCGCGGTCTCCGAGAGCGGCGAGAACGCGGAAGAGCTCGCGCGCCGGCGCCGCATCCGTGCCGTGCGAATTCAGAAAAAATCCAAGTGCCGTTTGCAACGCTCGAACGTCCGCCGCGGATCCTTGCGACATCAGGTAGTCGCTCAGCTCGTCATATGCTTTCGTCCGGCGCTCACCGCGGAGCAAATCCGAGATCAGATCCGTCAAAAACGCGGCGAGCGGCTTTCCGCGCGCGACGGGTTTCTTCGGATCGGTCGCTTCGGCGGCGAATTCCATGAATTCCGGATAGCGGTCCTCGGCGTTCAAGCACGCGGCAAGCGATTGCACCTGCCCGGCCCAACGCGGATCAGTCGTACGCGCGAGATCGAGATCGAAGTCGAGCATCTGGCACGCGCGCACCCGATCCTGATCCGACCGGCGCGGCCAGTAAACCGGAAGCGGCTTCCAAGCGGCTTCGCGCGACGCGCTTTTGTCGAGCGTGCGCGCGATGGCCGAAAGCTCGGGAACGGCAAGCGTACGCGGAGAACTTGCCGCTCCGCGCGCCGAGTGGCGAAACAACCCGAAAAATCCCCGGAGCAGTTCCTTCAGATTTCCGTTGGCCGCCATTCGGGAAGCCAGCCCGGCCGCATCTTCGAACTCATCGCTTCCGGCAACCGAAAACATCGTCTCAAAAAAAGCGCGGTGGGCAGCCGCGTTTTTCATGACCGCGAACAGCGCTTCGACGATCGGGTTCACGTCGTTCATCAAGAGCGCGTTGCGCGTCTCTTTCGCGAGTGGCGCCAGCACCTCATTCTCGGCATCGACCTGTTCGCTCACTCCAAGGAGAAATTCATGAAACGAATCCTTCGAGATCTTGAGCATCGCGCCCGTGAGCGCGTCATACGCGCTGCGGCCGTTGAGCTCCGCTCTCCGCGCGATCAACGCGCGCGCCGCGTTCCGCACGCCGTCCGTCCCGCTTCCCGCTTCATTTCCAAGGGTGGCATTCAAAAAATAAAGCAGGTTCGCGATGAAACGCCGGTCTTTTCTCGAAAGCTCGCCGGCCGCGTCGGCGAGGTTCGCGTACGCATTGACCGGCGAACGGTCCCCGAAAAGACCGAGCAGAAAGCCGCTGTACGGGCCTTCCTCGGTGGAACCCGCCCGCTGCGAAAGCCGATCCGAGAGCCGATCCGAAACTTCGATCGATCGCAGGAATTCGATCACCGTCACGAGCGGACGCCGCTCGATCACCGCGCCGTCGCTCGCGGTCTCGCGGTAACTCGCGAAGGCTTCGAGAAGAACCATCAGATCGCCGAACCCCTCCGGAAGCTCGCAGACCGTTCCCGCGAGTTTCAGCTTCAACATCTCCTCGCGGATTTTCTCGAACGGCGCCCGTAAAAGGTCGGTACCAGGGCCTGCGGCATCCAGAAACTGCCGGATCAGGTAACGCCCCCCGTTTGGAATTTCTTTCGTGCCGCCCATGCAGCGGATCGGCCGGTCCAGCGCCGCCAAAAACCGCGTGAGCTTGAAAAGCACGTCGTCTTTGCGCTCGAGATTGAGGAACCGCACGAGCTGCTCGAAAGCTTGAACCTGATGGCCGACCGTAAGCGGCGCGCCACCCTCGGAATGCGCGCTGAAAAAATGGCGGAACCCCTCGAGAAGCGAACCATCGGCGATCCCCGCCATGAGCAGCGAGCCCGTCGGCCGCGGCTCGCGGATCTTCGCCTGCGCGTATTCAAGAAAACGATCCGAAAGAAGGCGCAGTCCCGGCCGGCCGAGCGGAACCGAAAGTTTAAGCCCACTCGCCATCTCGCGCCACGACTCAAGCCCCGTGCCGCGCGCGACACCCTCCAAGGCGCGGGCGAGGTTCGCGCGCGGTCCGGCCCCATCCGACATTTCACGCGCGAGAACTTCCAGCGCGGGAAGCGAATCAGCATCGAACATCTCGTGGAGAACACGCGAGGCTCCACGCACGAAGTGACGGCTTGAAAGCATGCGAGAGAGCGCGGTCATCAGGCGGTCCAACGAACCGTCGGCATCCATCTGCGCGATCGACTCATCGATATTCTTGATGCGTTTCTTGTCGAGCAACACCTGCTCGTTCAAAACCGCGACCACGCTTCCGAGCTGCGCGTCGGTCATCTTGTCGGTCAGACGCTCGACCGCGCCGATCGATCCGTTGGAATTCAGACAATGCACGAGCGCGCGCGCCGAGGCGCTGTCGAGAGTTTCATGCGCGAGGTCCATGCCGAAGCAATCTTTGTTGAAGCTTCCCGACTCAAGTTTGGCGTCGTTTTTCGAATCGCCCGTGAAGATCGACGGCGAGCATGCAGGACACGCCATCGCGGAGGCGATGGCGAAAAGAAAAAACACATTTCTGTGAGGCCTTTTGAACATAAGTCCGCGAAAATATACACTTCCAACGACGTAAAATCCAGAGATTCAACGCGATGCGAGAAAATAATTTCTCTTTAGTTTTGGGTACTTATTTCGAACTAAAACGTCATCCCAACGCCGGCGCCGAACGTGACGTTCTTGCGAGTCGCGCGGTCGAAATACGTGAACTCCGAAACGAGGTAATAACCATCGCCCAGACCCGCGTTGATCCCCGCGCCCGCAAGCGGCGTGCTCTTGAATTCGCGCGTTTTCTTGTCGGCGTAAGAGCCGAGTCCGCCTTTGACGAAAAACCATTCCGTGGGAGTGAGCCGAAGATCGGTGCCGACGAGATAATCTTTCGACTTCGTCGCGAACATGCCAACGAGATCGAGCCCGATCCAAGTCGCGAACATTCCCCCGAGACTCAAGCGGGCGGCGGTGTCGGTCAGCCCGTCTGGCTGCGTGTCGCGCACGTAATGCGCGGAAAGATCGGCGGTCATGTGACCGATGCCGCCGGTTGCGCGGGAACCGCTGTATTCCGACATGCGGGAGTAGCCGCGCGTGGCAGCCCAGGCGCCTTCCATGGCGAAAAGCAGACAGGAAATCGAGGTCAGCGCAGTCAAGATTTTGGACATTCCTTCGTCCTCCTGCAGTTCAGGATAACAGAAGCCACGCATGCGAAAAGCGGGCAGTTTTTGCCGTTCAAACTCACATCGCCGCGCAGCAGCTACTGCAATGCAAATTGCGCGTTCGAATGCGCGACGCTAGGATCAAAAAATCGCTCGATCAATACCACCCGCAATTAGGAGAACTCCATGCCGACAAGCTTTAAGGATCAGCTCAAGAACCTCACGGACGTGAACCTCGACAAGGCCAAGCAGCGTGTCGACAAAATCCTAGGACAAGCCAAAGACTCTTTGCGCGTTCTCGATTCGCTTCAGAAGGAGGGCATCTCGCTTGCCAAGTCGTTTATCGAGATTCCCGTCGCGAGCCGCACGAAGAAATTCACCGACGAAAAGATCGTGAAAAACCTCGGCAAAATCGGGCTTGCGACGCGCGAGGAAGTTCGCGCGCTCGAGAAAAAGATCGAGAATCTCGCCTCCGAGCTGCACACGCAGATTGACAAAACCCGAAAAAAATCCGGAAAGACCGACGTTTCGGAATAACTAAAAATTGGGAAGATCGAGGCCGCCCTTGCGGTAACTCCCGCCACCAGAGCGCGGACCTTCGTCGCCTGGTCCGCCGCTTGACGTCGCGCCCGGCATCGGACGTTCCACGGCATAATGGTCGTGCGCGAGATTCGTGAAGACCGTGAACTCCGGCTGCCAAACCAGTCTCACCGCGCCGACGCCGCCCGAGCGGTGTTTGGCCACGATGATCTCGGCGATGTTCTTGTCTTGAGTGTCGCGGTTGTAAACCTCGTCGCGGTACACGAACGCCACGATATCGGCATCCTGCTCGATCGCGCCGGATTCGCGAAGATCGCTCAACATCGGCCGTTTGTCGGGCCGGCCTTCAAGCCCGCGGTTGAGCTGCGAGAGCGCGATGACCGGAACGCGAAGCTCTTTGGCGAGCGCCTTGAGCGATCTCGAGATTTCCGAGATCTCCCGCTCGCGGCTGTCGGCCGCCTTCCCGCCTTTGGTCGTTCCGCGCATGAGCTGCAGATAATCGACGATGACAAGGCTCAGCCCATGCTCGGAAAGAAGCCGGCGACAACGCGAACGCATCTCAAGCACCGTAAGCGCCGGCGTATCGTCGATGAAAATCTTCGTTTCGCTTAATTTTTTCGACGCTTTCGCGAGCTCCTTCCAATCTCGCTCCTGCAGGCGTCCGACCTTGAGGCGGGACGCATCCACTTTCGCGAGGCTCGTAAGAAAGCGGAATCCCAATTCCTCTTTCGACATTTCGAGCGAGAATATGGCGACCGATGCCTTGGCTTGGATCGCGGCGTTTTCGGCGATATTGAGGGCAAACGAGGTTTTTCCCATCGCCGGACGCCCGGCGATGACGACGAGTTGTCCGGGATGAAGCCCTGACGTCTTCTCGTCGAGATCGGTAAAACCGGTCGGAAGACCCGTGATGCTCACTTTCTTTTCCGCGAGCTCCTGGATGGAATGCATGTTCTCCATGAGGATCTGTTTGATTTCAGTGAAGGAATTCCTGATCTTGGAGTCCGTCACGTCGAAGATCGCCTTCTCGGCGAAGTCGAGGAATTCCTCGATATCCTCGACGCCGTCGTGCGCCCGTCCCGCCAAATCGAACGACGCCGAGATCAGCCGCCGCAGAATCGCCTTCTCCTTGACGATCTTCGAGTAGTGCACGACGTGCGCGCTGCTGTAGGAATCCTCGAAAAGTCCCGTGAGATACGCAAGGCCGCCCACCAGTTCGATCGTGCCGCGGTTCTTGAGAGCGTCGCCAAGAGTGATGATGTCGACAGGCTGCCCGCGCGACTGCAGGTCCTTGATGGCCTCAAAGATGCGGCCGTGCGATTCGCGGTAGAAATCCTCGGGCTCGAGCCCCACGTCGAGCACCTTGTGGAAAGCGGCGTTGTCGATCATGAGCGCGCCGATAACCGAGCGCTCGGCTTCGAGGTTTTGAGGTGGAACGTGCCGGCTGTCCGGGCGATCGCCACTCCTCTGACTATTAATCTGGCCGCTGTTTTCGACGTTGTTCCGGCTGCCGTTTTCCATGGTGCACCTCTAAGATGTTGGCTCTCTTACTTACTAAACTGAAATAACCGCTCCGTGCCTCTGCGACGCAGTAACCGCTTCGCTAGGCGTTTTCCTTAACGACCCAGACCTTGAGCTGCGCGACGACGTCGGTCTGCAATTTCACCGGAACCGTGACGACACCGAGTTTTTTGATCGGCACGTCGAGGTGAATCTGCTTGCGGCCGATCTCGTACCCGCCTTTTTTCAAAGCGTCCGCGATATCCGCCGAGGTCACCGAACCGAAGAGCTTGTCGGCTTCTCCGACCTTGCGCTCAATCGTGCACGAGAAGCCCTCCAGCTTCTTCGCGACGTCTTGCGACTCAGACTTTTCACGGCCGCGTTTCTTCTCGAGTTCCCGCTTGTGGTGCTCCATCATGCGGACGTTGCTTTCTTCCGCGATCGCGACGAGTTTTCTCGGCAGCAGAAAATTTCTGGCGTACCCATCAGAGACCTTGACGATGTCGCCGGTCTTTCCCAGATTCTCGATATTTTCCCTCAAGATGACTTTCATGCTTTCCTCCTCAAGTTAAAGAACCTTATGCCGCTCCGATTCTCTCGCGGAATGAAAACCAAAGATCGAAAAAACCCAAACTCACGACCAGCGGCAACAAAAACGTGACGGCCAGAGCGTAGCCAAGCGGCCGAAATGCCCCCTTGATCTTCCATGACTCGAAAAGGGCGGCCATGATCGCGAGCCCCTGCAGCAGGTAGACCGCCATCAGGACACGAAAAAGATTCAACGCCACCGCCGACACCGCCGGAATCTCGATCACCAGGCAGAAACCGGCCGCGAGCGTCGGCCAGACCATGTGGTCCGGCGCCTTCCAACGCTTGAAAAACTCCGCATCGAGCCCGAGCGCATCACGGATATTCTGCACATTGAGCCTCAGCAACAGCAGCAGATTCGCGACAACCGTATACAGCAGCGAAATCAAGATCACCGAAGGCGCGGCCTCAAGAATATTTCGCTTGGTCATCTCGGGATCGGCCAGCATCTTCTCGAGGTCCTGACTCGAAAAGCGGCTCGTCACCACGGTCGACTCGCGGTATCTTTCGGCGCCGCGAATGAATTCGTCGACTTCAGAGCTTACATACGACACGACGAGCTCGATCGGCCCCTTGTGACTGCGGTGAGAATAACTCATGAGCAGCATCACCGCAGCAAGCAGCAGCATCCCGGTCGCGGAGAGAACCACCCATTCCGGCCTCAGCTTCAGACGAACACACTCCGAAACCGTGATCGCGAACACCATGCCGAGCACGAAAAACCACGCGGCTTCCGTTCGACCGAGAAGAAGCCAGACGATCGCGAGGTTCGAAATAGACGCCAGAATCCCGACGGCACGGCCGAACCTCAGGAAAACAAAAATCAGCGGAAGAACCGAGAATATCTTGAATACCGCGCTCAGATGCAGGGCTGCACCGAGAAAAAACGGGATCACCAGCGCAAGAACCGCGAGCATCCTGCTGCTGCCGACCGGCGGATGGTTCAAGGATTCCACTGGAGCGTTCACGCCGCCAAGCCCTGCTTACGCGTTCGGTTGAACCGTTCCGGCGTGGGGCGTCACAGCCGCGGCACTTACCGCCTGCGCGGCCGGAGTGATCGCGCGCTTATGCTTGGCGGGATCGAAATCGTCCCCAATCTTCACGCTCAGGAAACGCATCACCGACTCGTTGATGCGAATGTTGCGCTCGATCTCAGCAACGAGCGTGTTGTTGCCGGTATAGAGAAGATACGTGTAGTGCCCGCGAGTTTCTTTCTGGATGGGATACGCGAGACGGCGGCGCCCCCAGTCTTCCACCGCAATCAGCTGCCCGCCAGCGGCCTGGATGATCCCCTTGAGCTTTTCGTTGAATGTTCTCAGATTCTCGTCGCTGATGTCTGTGCGAGTAATAAAAGTCGTTTCGTAACCGATCATCGCTGACCTCCCAATGATTCACCGGATGACAGA
Organism: Deltaproteobacteria bacterium; assembly: GCA_016186905.1. Classification (GTDB taxonomy): domain Bacteria; phylum Bdellovibrionota; class UBA1018; order UBA1018; family UBA923; genus JACPKS01. The sequence continues at coordinate 41,232 of JACPKS010000110.1, read as the reverse complement.
ACAGTGAGCCCCATTCGTTCCCGAGCAGAGCAAAGTTTTGCTTTTTTGAACTTGTAAGGAGTAGCAAAAAAAAGGGCCGGTTCGCAAGGGCGTTTGAGTGGAGGGGACTAGATATCTTGCAAACCGGCCCCATACATCAAGCCGCCGAAAATCGGCGGCTTGATGCGGTCTTATGAAAAAAGTGAAATCTCAGTTCGGCATTACGGCTGAAGCGGACTTGCCGGCTGATTTCATTTTCATGGCTTTCTTAGCAGCTTTTTTCTCTCTTGTCTTGACAATCTTCGTGGATTTTGCAGCTTTTTTCTTCTTCGCTGATTTTGAAATGCCGTTGAAATCCTTCCAAAGGCCTCTGATGCTCTTCGTCAAATGCTCCTGCGTCTTACGCACTTCCTCGACCGCGCTCTCGGCGGTTTCTTTAGCCTGTCCCACGGCGCGTTCAACCGCGTGTTCGACCTTCTCGACAGCTTCTCCGACCCGGGCTTCGACGCGCTGCTTGGCGGCGCGAACTTCCTTCATGGTTTTCGCAGCTTGATCGATAATCCACTCGTCGATGAGCTCCCTGGGAAAGCGTATGAGCTTGCCCAGCTTGATCGCCGGCAACTCCCCTTTGCGCACTTTCTTGTAGATCGTGTCGGGCTTGATCTTCAGATACTTGGCCAATTCCTCAACCGTCATCAGAATGCTCATAATAAAGTCCTCCTTATCCTTCGATACCACACTCTCCTAGATCAGACAAGTATTAATTATGATTCAGTAGGATCTTTTTGCTTCTGCATCAAGCCGACGACGGCCAGAGCTCCTTCGAAAAGAAGGTAAAGCGGGACCATCAGCAGCAACATCGAGATGGCGTCGGGAGGGGCCACGAGGGCGGAGATCACCGCGACAACGACCAGCGCGTTCTTGCGGTGGGCGGCCAGCATGGAGTGCGTGACGACTCCGACTTTGGCGAGAAGGACGAGAACGACGGGAAGCTGAAAACACACGCCGAACCCGAAGAGAATCTTCAGGACAAGCGAAACGTAACTCTCCAAGGTAAGCCACGCCACCTCGGCGGGGGTTCCGTAAGCGAGAAAATACCGGATTCCAGCCGGAAAGAGCACGAAGTACGCGAACGAGGTGCCGACCAGGAAGAAGAGACTTGCCGCGACCACGAACGGAAGCACATGCCGCCGTTCGCGCTCGTAAAGCGCTGGCGCGACGAATCGCCAGAGCACCAAGAAATACGCCGGAGAAAGCAGGACGAGCGAGCCGTAGCCGGCCACGCGGAGGTGCACGAAGAAATTCTCGAAAAGGCCCGTATAATAAAGGTGTCGGCCCTGTTCAGGCAGATACTTGAACAATGGCCTGCGAAGAAAATCGAGCAACTTGTCGCTCAGCAGGTAGCACGCGAAAAAACCCGCGAAGAAAATGTAGAGGCAAACGACGAAACGCGACCGAAGTTCGTCGAGGTGATTCCAGAATGACATTTCCTTTTTCTCCATGCCGTGGAATTATTTTGGACTAAAGGAGCCTTGTCAATGCAGCACTATACAAGATCCGCCGCGAGATTCGCCGTTGTCTCATTGGCGGCGCTTGCCTCCGCCTTGGGTGGTTGCACGAAAAAACAGGAGTCGCCCGCTGCCGGCGCGCCGGCGCGGAGCCAGACTCAACCCGCCGACGCCACCGCGCCGACAAAGCCCGATTCGGCGGCAATTGCGACGTCCGCAAATCAGAAGGTCGATCTTATGACGGATTCCAACGGTCTCAGCAAATCCACGGTCGTGATGAAAACCAGCAAGGGCACGATCAAGTTCAAGTTCTATTCGAAAGATGCGCCCAACACGGTGGCACGTTTCGTGGAACTGGTGCAGTCGAAATTCTACAACGGCCTGGCCTTTCATCGCGTCGTGCCCGGCTTCGTGGTTCAGACGGGCGATCCGAAAAGCCGGAACAAGAGCGATCCGACGATCGGCACCGGCGGAAGCGGCACCAAGCTCAAGGCCGAGTTCAGCTCGCGCAAGCACGTGCGCGGATCCGTCGCGATGGCCCGCGCCACCGATCCCGACAGCGCCGACAGCCAGTTCTATGTCTGCTACGGCAGTTTTCCGCATCTGGACGGAAAGTACACCGTCATCGGTCAAGTCGTGGATTTCGGCGAAAAAATCGGGGAAAAAGACGTTCTCGACCGCATCATGCAGTGGGACGAAGTCACCGGCATGACGATCGAGTAGCGCATCTGCCCATCTCGACGACGCATTCCGCGCTGAAACGCAAACATATTGTGGGTGTCGAGCGAGTTGAAGAATTTAGATTCCAATGCGTCGTTTTTTGAGCGGTCCAACGGGTGCCATGATTTCCCTGATGGCATCGAAAATAACCTTGAACTGCGCGTCGTGAGTCTCGTATTTCCGTTCAAGTTCGGAAAGTTTGCTGGCCAATTCCTTATTTCCAATCATCAGATCGCGAACGAGTACAAAAGCGCGCATGATCTCAATATTGACAAGCACGGCGCGTTCGCTATTGAGCACGCTAGAGAGCATTGCAACACCCTGTTCTGTAAAGACAAAAGGCAGGTATTTGCGGTGTTTGCCATGTCCCAATCTTAAGATCGCAAATTGCGATCTTAAAGACTCGTACTCCTCGGCGGAAAGCTGAAACATAAAGTCGGCTGGAAATCGAATTCTGTTACGCTTGACTTGCTCATTTAATCGAAAGGTAGGCACCTGATAGAGATTGGCTAAATCGCTATCTAGCATCACTCGATGCCCTCGAATTAAGAAAATCTTTTGGCTGAGAATCTGGTTCGGAATGCTTTCCATGGCCACACTGGATCAGCAATGGGTGTGCCAAGCAGCATAAGAAAGGGATCGACTCTACGCCTTTTCTCAAAGCGCAAAGTCGATCCCTGTGGTGCAATTCACCGGAAGCGCGATTTCAGCGATGTCAATTTAGAACGCGGTATTCCACGCGCACGCATGGTTCTTGGACGCAGAATTCCGGAAAAGATGGGGCCGGATGTCCGAAATGACGATTGCTGTAATGAAATTGAAAGATACGTACTGTGTATTTTCGAGTTCGGCGATCCCGGCTTGGCGCATCCTGCGCAACCTTTTGCCATCCTGGCGCGGTTTGCAATGCGCTACTGCAATTCCGGCTTGAAATTCGCGTTGGGGATGATTCCCGCGTCTTTGAGCTGCTTTTCGGCGCGCTCGCTTCGCGTACGCAACCAGATTTCGTAAGTCCGCAGAATATTCTTCACGTCTTGCGGGAACGCCGCCGCGCTCACCTCCGCCAGCACGTCCACGAACTTGACGAAACGGTGGGCTAACTCGTGAAAAATTTTCCTGAAATGCGCGTCGAGGCCGATTTGCGAAAGGCTTGAATACGCGTTCTTGCCCATTCCGATGTAGTAGTCGACGTCGACCGTCTTGCGAGCGAGGCTGTCCGAGAAAAAACCGGCCGTATAAAGCGAGATGTCGCCGAGGCGCCGCAGATCCTCGCGCTTCTTGACCGCATCCAGTGAATTGAGAGCTTCGCCGAGAAGCAACGCCAAAGTCTCTTCGCGCATGTTCCCCTTTTCGTCCACCGCGAAGAAATTTTCGGTCAGCATGAAGCGCGTAAGAAGGTCGACGAGATAAAACTCGGTATGCTGATCGGTCTTCAAGCTCTGCTTATGAATCGCGCGCCGCACTTCTTCCTGGAAGAAGGCGCCCGGCTGCAGAACAAGACTCAGCTGGGACTTGCGGTCTTTCTTAAGGCTGCTTTTTGGGGACATAAAATCCGCTCCCTCCTTCAAACACCCTTAAAATTATTGTATCAAAAAAAAGAGGGGCTGCCCGCATCGATCTAATTATTCGTAATTATTAAGTTTTATACAACAAGCGCGGTCACGGAGGGCTGAGTGAAGAGCTCCTGCGCGAGGTCTTTCACGTCGCCAACCGTGACCTGCTTGAAATACCCAGGCCATTTAAACTGCTCCTCGGGGGCAAAACCGTAGAGCACGTTGAGCGACGCGGTCGCGGCGATCGCGGAATTGAGCTGCATGTCCATGTCGTGGCGTCCGAGGATGAACGTCTTGGCGCGATCGAGCTCGCGCGCCGAAACGGGCGACGTCGCGATGCGATCGAGCTCGCGGCGGATCGCCTCGACGGCTTGTTCGCGCTTGGCCGGCTCGCAGCCGATGTAAACGCCGACGTAACCGCGATCCACTCCCTCAAACGAGATCGGCGAAACGGTGTAACAGAGCCCTTGCCGGTCGCGAATCTCGGTGAAGAGACGTCCGCTCTGCCCTCCCAGCACCATGAGAAGCGCCTTGAGCGCGTATCTTCGCCTGTCGGTGACTCGCGTGCCTAGAAAGCCGACGGCGACGTGACTCTGCTCGCGATCCTTGCGGATCTCGCAAACGCGCGGAGCGGGAAGCCCCGGTTGGGCGAACGCAGCGGCGCTCTTTTCCTTGCCCGGCGCGCCTCTCTTGATCTTCTCGAACCACGCGGCCATTCGGGCGGGGTTGAACTTGCCGCTCGCGGCGACGACGATTTTGCGCTGGGTGAGCGCCTCGCGATAATGGTCGGAAAGAGACTGCGGACTCACCGACTTGACGCTGTCCTCGAACCCCACGTCAGGAAAGGCGTACGGATGCCCCTCGAAGAGCGTCTCGCAAAACAGCTTTCCCACGAGACGGCCCGGATTGTCTTCGAGCGTACGGATATCTTCAAGCCCTAGCGTGCGCGCGCGCTCGAGCTCGGAGGCTTCGAGGGCGGGGTTGAAAAGGGTCTCGCAGAAAAGCGGTACCACGTCGTCGAGGTAGTGCGTAAGGGTCGTGCAGGAAAGGCCGAGACTGTTGCGGCCCGAGAACGAGTCGATCGACGAAGCCTTGCGCTCGAGATACGCGGCGAACGCCTCGGCGCCGTAGCCGGCCGGGCCTTTCTCCCAGACTTCCGAGAGCAGGTTTCCGATCCCCGCATTCTGCCTGGTCTCGGCCCGCAGGCCTCCCAGCGCGCACGCCTGGATCGAAACCACGGGAAGATCTTTTCTCGGGAAGAGCAACAGCTCGATCCCGTTTGAGAACGTAAGTCGCTCACATGGAATTTCAGGAGAGCGCGCCCCATTTTTGACCCGCGTGGTTTTCTTATGCGAAGCCTTCATCGGAGCTTGCATGCGGCGGGTTCCCGTCGAGCTCCAAAACTCTTGCGCATCGGTTTTTTTAGGAACGAGCGCGAATTCGCCAAGGAAGGGCCCGGGCAGAAAACGCCTCGCGGCGTCACGCACGTCCTCGGGCGTGAGATCCCGCGTCTCCGCGAGGTATTCGAGGTCGAAACGGGCGTTTCCCAGTGAAAGCTTCAGGTAGCCCAGCCGGCTGGCGATATCGTCGCTCGACTGCGAAGAATAGATCCGGTCGGCCTCCATCGTGACCTTCGAACGCTCGATCTCTTCCGTCGTCGGGCCTTCGTCGCAAAAGCGGCGGATCTCATCGCGAAGGGCCGCGTGGAATCTTCCCTGCTGCTCGACCGACGCCTCGACGTCGAACGTATAAAGACCCGTCCCCGCGGGCGCCCAAACTCCGGTGCTCACCGACGTCACGAGTTTTTTCTCGCGGAAGAGGCCGCGGTAGAGGCGCGAAGATTCGCCGCTTCCGAGAATCATCGAAGAAAGATCGAGAGCGGGCAGAATCGGGTCGCGCATCGAGGGGCCCGGCAGAGAACCCACCCATCGCACCGAGTTCACCGAAAAATTCTTCACTCCGAGCGTCGGACGCGACGGCCGGATCTTCTGCTCAAAACCCGCGTCACGCCTGCGCGGACGCAAGGCCGCGCCACCCGCTTTTCCCCATCTCTTCATCACTTCTTTTTCGACCGCCGCGGGATCGACGTCGCCGCAAACCACGAGAGTCATGAGCGACGGCGAATACCAGCGCTTCCAGAATTTCTTAAGCGATGCCGCCGTGCAGGCTTTCACGGTGCGCGGATACCCGATCACCGGCCGCCCATAACCCGCGCTTCCGTACATCATGCCGTAGAGGCCCTGATAGAGCTGCCGTTCGGGCGAATCCTCGGAGCGGCGGATTTCCTCGAGAATGACTTCCTGCTCGGGACTGAACTCGCCGGGCTTGAAGACGCTGCCTAAAACCATGTCGGCGAGAATATCGTTGGCGAGCCTCCAGCGCGTGTTGGAAATCGTGATGTGGTAAACCGTGTGCTCAAACGAGGTGAAGGCGTTCGTGTCGCCGCCGGAGCCCTCGACCGCGCCCGCGATTTCGGCGGTCGTCCTGCGGCTTGTGCCCTTGAAGAGCATGTGCTCCAGAAAATGGCAGTAGCCGGCCTCAGCAGGCGATTCGTCGATGCTTCCAACGTCGACCCAGGCCTGAAAAGCGACCACAGGGGCGTTTGTCGGCTTAATGACGAGCTCGAGTCCGTTCGGAAGGATGCGTTCGATGATCATCCGATGAGTTTATCGGATTGCCGAGCGACCGCAACGGCGATCCTCCGATTTCCACGTTTGTGTTCCATGCCGGCACGCGATACTAAGGAGTTCAAGAGGTGCGTGGTGCCGGCTTTCCGAAATCTTTACGTCCACTTTCCTTATTGCGAGACGAAGTGCCATTACTGCGATTTTTTCTCGTTGCCCGAGCCGAAGACCGCGCCGAACGATCGCGCTCGTGTCTATGACGCGATCCTGCGCGAAAGAAGCCTCATAAAGCTCGAAGCTCTTGAAACTGTTTTTCTAGGAGGCGGAACGCCCTCTCTCGTCCCTCTCAAGGTAATGGCGGCGTTGATGCGAACGCTTCCTCTTACGCCTTCAACCGAGGTCACGATGGAAGCCAATCCCTCGAGCGTAACGCTCGAGCGCGCGCGGGAATGGCGAAGAATGGGTGTCAATCGAATCAGTCTCGGCACGCAGGCGCTCGAAGACGCCAGGCTTAAGTGGCTTGGAAGAGTGCACAATACCGCTGGCATCCACGCCGCGCTCGATGCTCTCATCAAAGGCGGATTCGAAAACGTGAACATCGACTATATTCTCGGCGCGCCCGGTCAGGCCGTCGCGCAGATTCGCGCCGAGCTTACCCAGACTCTGCGCCGCCATCCGGATGTATGCCACGTCTCGGCTTACTTGCTCACCCTGAAGAGCTCAAATTCAAAATTCAATGAGCTGCCACCCGAAGAAGCGCAGCTGGAGCACCTGCGCACCGCTCGTGAAACGCTCCTCGGGCTGGGATTTGAGCATTACGAGATTTCAAACTTCGCGCGACCGGGCCGCCGCGCGCTCCACAACGAAAACTACTGGCTCGGAGGCAGCTACGCCGGAATCGGGCCAGGCGCGCACTCCTTTCGCGGCGCCTCGCTGGGAACCCCCCGGCGCGCCAAGAACTGGGCGAGCCTTTCGAAGTACTGTGAAGAAATCGATCAAGGCCGCGCACCCCGCGAATGGGAAGAGGATCTCTCCTCTGAACAGGAACGCATCGAATACCTGATGCTGCATCTGCGCCGAGCTGAAGGGGTAAACCCACAAGACTATGCGCGGCGTTTTGGAAAGGATCTGCTCTCAGAGCGCGGAAACTGGATTGAAATTCTTGAAAAGAAAGGGCTTTGCTCGTTTTCGCCAGGTGACGAAAGGAGTGCTGCCCGACTTCGACTCACAGCCGACGGATTCTTCTTAAGCGATCAGGTGATCGAAAAATTTCTCTGAGTCTAACGCGTGGAATGTTTTTTTTCAGACTTTTGACAAAAACCCTTTCGATCCCATAGTGATACCCGATGGCGACCAACGAAAATCCAGCCAAAGAACCGCATAACGGCGCTCCGGCGCCTGATGCCGAAGCGGCTGCCGAATCGGCCGTTGAAAGGGCCGAAAAAGGCGAGGAGCTTGAAAAGCCCGCCGGCGAGGCTCAGACCGAGGCCTTGCAAAAGGAACTCGAGGCCGAGAAGAAGAAATATCTCTACCTTTACGCGGAATTCGAAAATTACAAGAAACGCGCGATTCGCGAACGCTCGGAACTCGTGAAATTCGGGAATGAAAATCTCATCCGCGAGCTTCTCCACATCGTCGACAATCTGGCGCGCGCCATCGACCACGCGAAAAGCGACCCGAAGGGGAATTTCGACGCGATGGTCGCGGGAATCGAGATGGTCAATCGCCAGTTCAAAGACTCGCTCAAAAAATTCGGAGTCGAGGCGATCGCGGCGGAAGGCCAGAAATTCGATCCCGAAAAACACGAAGCCGTAGCACAAGAACCGGTCGAGGAAGAAAGCGAGATCGGAAAGGTTTTGTTCGAGCACCAGAAGGGTTACTTGCTCAACGGAAGGCTTTTGCGGCCGGCGAAGGTCGTCGTAGGCGCGGGCAAACCGCCGGCGCAGGCGTGACATTCGCGGAATCGTACACATAGGAAGATTTAGAGAGGCAGGAGGATATTATGAGTAAGGTCATTGGAATCGATTTAGGAACCACGAATTCATGCGTTGCGGTCGTCGAGGGCGGGGACCCGAAGGTCATTCCGAACTCGGAAGGCGCGAACACGACGCCGTCGATCGTCGCGTTCCTGGATAACGGCGAAAAGCTCGTCGGCCAGTCCGCCAAGCGCCAGTCGATCACCAATCCCGATAAGACGGTTTTCGAGGCCAAGCGCCAGATCGGCCGCAAGTTCAATTCCCGCGAAGTGCAGGAGTTCTTGAAGGTCGCTCCGTTCAAGATCGTCGAGGAAAAAAACGGCGACGCATGGGTCAACGTCGGCGGCCGCGAGTATTCCCCTCAGGAAATTTCCGCGCTCGTCCTGCAAAAAATGAAAAAGACCGCCGAAGATTACCTCGGCGAGGAAGTGACGGAAGCCGTCGTCACGGTTCCCGCGTACTTCAACGACGCCCAGAGACAGGCTACCAAAGACGCCGGCCGCATCGCGGGTCTCGAAGTCAAACGCATCATCAACGAGCCGACGGCCGCGGCGCTCGCGTACGGCCTCGATAAGAAGCACGACGAAACCATCGCCGTGTTCGATCTCGGCGGCGGCACGTTCGACATCTCGGTGCTCGAGCTCGGCGAAGGCGTGTTCGAGGTGAAGGCCACCAACGGCGACACGTTTCTGGGCGGCGGAAACTTCGACCAGAGAATCATCGACTGGCTCGCCGACACATTCAAAAAGGAAAGCGGCATCGACCTCCGTAAAGACCGAATGGCCCTGCAACGCCTGAAGGAAGCCGCGGAAAAAGCCAAGCATGAGCTCTCCAACGCGCTCGAGACCGACATCAACCTGCCGTTCGTGACGGCGGATGCGTCGGGCCCCAAGCACCTCAACATGAAGCTCACGCGCTCGAAGTTCGAAGCGCTCGTCGCGGATCTCATCGATAAGCTCGTGGGGCCCTGCGAAACGGCGCTTAAAGACGCGGGCTTGAGCAAGACTGACATCGACGAAGTCATCCTCGTCGGCGGCATGACCCGCATGCCGAAGGTGCAAGAAAAAGTAAAACAGATTTTCGGAAAAGAGCCGCACAAGGGCGTGAACCCCGATGAAGTCGTGGCCGTGGGCGCCGCGATCCAGGGCGCGGTGCTTAAGGGCGACGTGAAGGACGTGCTTCTTCTCGACGTCACGCCGCTTTCGCTCGGCATCGAAACTCTCGGCGGTGTTTTCACGAAGCTCATCGAGAAGAACACGACGATTCCGTGCAAGAAGAGCCAGGTTTTCTCGACGGCGGCGGATAACCAGACCGCGGTCACCATCCACGTTTTGCAAGGCGAGCGCGAGTTCGCCGAGCACAACAAGAGCCTCGGGCGCTTCGATCTCGTAGGCATACCACCGGCTCCTCGCGGAATGCCGCAGGTCGAAGTGACGTTCGATATCGACGCCAACGGCATCGTGCACGTCGGCGCGAAGGACCTCGGCACCGGCAAGGAGCAGGCGATCAAGATCACCGCGAGTTCCGGGCTCACCGAAGCCGAGATCCAGAAAATGGTGAAAGAGGCGGAGTCCCACAAGGCCGAGGACGAAAAACGCAAGGAAACCATCAACGCGCGCAACACGCTCGATGGCTTGATCTACACGATCGAGAAAACCGTGAAGGAAAACGGCGAGAAGCTCGACGCCGGCTTGAAAGAAAACATCGGGAAGGCGGTCGAGGAAGCCAAGAAGTCGCTCGACTCAAGCGACGCCGCGGCGCTACGGGCCGCGACGGAAAAACTCACGCAGGAATCCAACAAAATGGCGGAGTTTTTGTACAAGAACGCGCAGCCGTCGGGCGGCAGCGATAAAAGCGGCGGCTCGGCTGGCGGAAACACGGGCGGCGGGGAAAGCTCGAACACGAGCGGAAACGGCTCACCCGGAAAAAAGGGCGACGACGTGATCGACGCAGACTACAAGCAGGTCTAAGTCGTTCCACGCTCCGTGAGGTGCGGCCATGACGGCAAAACGCGACTACTACGACCTTCTCGGGGTTTCGAAGTCCGCCTCGCCCGAGGAGATCAAGAAGGCATTCCGCAAGCTGGCCATTCAGTATCACCCCGACAAGAACCCCGGGGATAAATCCGCCGAGGAAAAGTTCAAGGGTCTGACTGAAGCGTACGAGGTCTTAAGCAATCCCGAGAAGCGTCAGGCCTATGATCGCTTCGGCCACGCCGGCGTAAGCGGAATGGGAGGAGGCCCGTTCGGGGGAACCGGTGGGTTCGAGTTCTCGGGAAATCTCAACGACATTTTCGGCGACATTTTCGGCGATATTTTCGGCGGTGGGCAGCGGGGCGGCGCGCGCAGACGCTCGCGCGCGCAGCACGGCTCGGATCTGCAGTACGAATTGAAGATCTCGTTCGAGGAGGCGGCGTTCGGCTGCGAAAAAGTCATCTCCGTCCCGAAATCGACGGTCTGCCGGACCTGCGACGGCTCAGGCGCGAAGCAGGGCTTGCAGCCCATGACATGCCCGCAATGCGCGGGCCAGGGCGAGGTCCGTTTCCAACAGGGTTTTTTTTCGGTCTCAAAAACTTGCCCGCGCTGCCATGGCGAGGGGCATGTCATCCAAAATCCATGCGCGGATTGCAACGGTTCGGGAAAAATCCGGAAGAAAGTCGATCTCTCGGTTAAAATCCCCGCGGGAATCGACACCGGCCAGCGCTTGAAGCTCAACGGAGAGGGCGACGCCGGAACGCGCGGCGGGCAACCGGGCGATCTGTACGTGATCCTCCACGTGCGCGATCACGCATTTTTCGAGCGCCACGAGTTCGACATCACGTGCGAGATTCCCATCAACTTCACGCAGGCGGCGCTCGGCGACGAGGTCGAGGTTCCGACGCTGGAGGGGAAGGCCAAGCTCAAGATCCCGGCCGGCATCCAGTCGCATCAGGTGCTGCGGATGAAGAGCCGCGGGCTCGCGCGATTGGGCGGATACGGCCGCGGCGACCAGCTTGTTCGCATCATCGTCGAAACGCCGGCGAAAATGAACGCCGAGCAGAAAGAGCTTCTTCGCCGCTTTCAGGAGCTCGGCGACGAAAGAAACCAGCCGATGGCGATGGGATTCCTCGAAAAGATGCGCAGCCTTTTCGGTTAAGCGCCTCTTGGTGTAGTCTTCTCAATGCATGCTGAAATATTACGGCCGGCGCAAGAGCAGGTGGCTCGTTCGAAAGATATTAACCGCCTTCATCCTGACGGCGGCCGCTGGATGCGCTTCCGTATCCCGCGGCGACCTCGACCGCTCCGCACAGGATGAAGCCCTTGAAATCGCGCGCTCCAGGGACACGCCCGACTCGCACGAGTTTCAGGCCATCGACCGCCTCTACCGCTCAAAGAACTACGGCGACGTCTTAAGCCGCTCCAAGCGCTTCTTCAAAGTCTATCCAAGCAGTCTTTTTCTTGAGCAGGTTTATCACCTGCGCGCGCTCTCCAGCATCGCGCTCAAGCAATATTCCGCGGCGGCCGCGCAGCTCAAGAAGACGCTCGAGATCGCGCGCGCGCGGCGCGATCCGAACGAGAACCTGATCGCGATGGCCACTTACAACATCGCGTTCGTGAACATGGAACTTTCGCAGGCGGAGCAGGCCATGCTTCACCTGAACGAGATCAAGGTTTCCTCGCTCGATCGGCCGAATCGCGTGAAGTACCGCATTCTTCGCGCGAAGATCGCGCGGGTGAGCCAGGACTTCGCGGCAAGCTCGCGCGAGATCCTGTTCGCGGCGCAGGATCAGGATCCCGGTTCGGACGGCAGCGCCCGCAAGCCTTTGCTCGCGTTTCTCGACGAAGGGCTCGATCATCTCGGCGGAATCGCGCCGCTGGAGCGCCTGATCGGCGAGTTCGAGGATTCCCCCGCCGCCGACCACCTCTATTACCGGGCCGCGCTCTACCATCTGAAATCGGGCGATCGCGCCAGCGGCGACAAGTATCTCGAGAAGATCGCGAGCGGATTTCCTTCCAGCCCATACCTGGGGTTCGCGCAAGAAACCCTCAAAGTCGCGCGGCACCGCGCGTCCGACGCGGACCCGCGCAAGATCGGCGTACTGCTCACGTTGTCGGGAAAATTCGGAAAGATCGGCTATCGGGCATTGCAGGGCATCGAGCTCGCGACCGGCGTCTTCAGCGACAAGACCGAGACCCCGGCGCCCGCTCTCGTCGTCATGGACGATCAGGGCGATCCGGAGCGCGCCGCGCAGGCGCTCGAAGAGCTTTACTACAAGCACGGCGTGATCGCGGTGATCGGGCCGATCAGCTCGAAGGTGGCCGACGCCGCCGCGAAGAAAGCGCGCGAACTCGAGCTTCCGCTGATCGCGATGAACCAAAAGGATCTCGCGGGGCAAGACGACCGCGCCTACGCGTTCAACTCGGGCCTGTCACCGTCGATGCAGGCGCGACAGCTTCTGCGCTACGCCCGCGAAAAACTCAAGCTCCAGTATTTCGCGATGCTTTCGCCGGCGAGCAAGTTCGGAGAGGAATATTCGAAGGCGTTTTGGGACGAGCTCGACCGTAAGGGCGGCGCCATGCGCGGTTTCGAAACCTATCCCGAAGACGAAACGGACTTCCGCTCTTACGTCGACAAGCTCGTCGGCCTCAACGCAACCGATGCGCGCGCCAAAGAGGTCGAGCAGCTCAAGCTCCTCAAAGAGGCGACGCCGGTGAAGACCCGCTCGAAAAAGTTCGACCGAATGTTCGATCTCAAGCCGATCGTGGACTTTGACGCGGTCTTCATTCCGGACGAACCGAAGGTCCTAGGGCAAATTCTGCCGACCTTCGCGTACCGCGACGTTGAGAAGACGTTGTTCCTCGGAATCAACACCTGGAATAACCCCGAACTTATCGTGCGAGCGGGGCAATTCGCCGAAGGATCCGTCTTCGTGGATGGATTTTATGCGCGCTCCCAAAAGCCCTCGATTCGAAAATTTATCGAAGAATATCGCGGAACTTTCGGCGCGGAGCCCGCGCTCATCGAAGCCACCGCCTTCGATGCGGCGAAAATCCTGACCGGTCTTCTCGAAAATGAAACCCGTCTCTCCCGCTCCGCTCTTCGAGAACGAATTGCCGGGCTCAAAGACTTCGCCGGGCTTTCCGGAAAGATTTCCTGCCAGGACGGGCGCATCCTGAAGACCATCCACATGCTCACGCTCAAGAACGGCAAAATCGAGGAGATTGCGTTCTAGCGCTGTGCTCCCGTATACTTAAAGAGTAGTGGTGTGGCAGGATCCGCACCGGCAGAAGTGTCTGCGAAACACGCAAAGTTCCGTCAAGGAGGATGGAAAAAACCGTGGTCGATATCGCAAGTCCCGTCGGCGGGGGCAAATTCAAGCAGTACGTAAAAGACATCATCAACGCCGAACGGGAACCCGTACGTCAGATCGAAGCTCGCAAGGGAAAAGAGAGCGAGCGGCTCAAGCTCCTTCAAGATTTCCAGGGACGGGTGCGCAAACTGCCCGAGGTCTATCGGGAGCTCGACTCTTTCCGCAAATTCCGCGAGCTCAAAGCCGACTGGCCCGCCAAGGACCTGATGGACGTCACCGTCGACAAGGACTTCGCCGAAACCGGCGAGTACCAGATCGAGGTCACGCAGCTCGCGGGCCGGCATTCGATGATTTCGGACGGGTACGAAAGCCCCGACGACGAAGTCGGCGTCGGTTACTTCACCTACCGCCTGCCCGATGGCGATTCCAAAAGCGTTTACATCGGGCCAGCCAACAACACGCTCAAAGGCATCGTGGACGCGATTAACGCCCAAAAACATCTCGGCGTGAAAGCGTCGCTCGTGAACGACGGCGGCGACAGCGGCCGCCCCTGGCGCGTCGTCGTAGCCGCCGAGAAATCGGGCATGAACAACGACATCGAGTTCCCGGATTTCTACTTTCTAGACGGCGATTTTCGCTTCTACGTCGACGACGAGCGCAGCGCCCAGAACGCGATCGTGAAGTTCAACGGCTTCGAGCTCATGAGCCAAGGGAACAAGTTCCAGCTTCTTCCGGGCGTGACGGTCGATCTCAAGCAAGCCAAAGAGGATTACGAGTTCACGCTCATCATCACCGAAGACATCGCGAAAATCGCGGCTAAGGTGAAGGCGCTGGTCGACGCGATGAACTCAGTGCTTGAATTCATCAACAAGCAGAACCAAATCGACCAAAACACCGATACCACGCGAACCCTTGCCGGCGACTCGACCCTCTTCTCGATCGAGTCGCGCGTTCGAACCTGGATCATGGAGTCGTTCAACGTCACCGATCCCGAAGCCGACGAGGACGAGGTCTTCATGCGGCTCTCGAACGTCGGCATCCAGTTCGAAAAGACGGGCCTTTTGAGCTTCAAGGAAGAGAAATTCAAGAAAAACATGGAAGCGAACTTCGACTGGGTCGCGAGCCTGTTCGCCGGCGACGGCAATTTCATCCCGAACCTGAAAACGCTCACGGAGAGCCTGCTTAAGCCCGAGATGGGAATCATCGGCTCGCGCGAGAGGGGCATCCGGGACCGCATCCGGCGGATGGATGACGACATCGCGCGAAAGGAAGCCAATCTCACGAAGCGCGAAGCGGCGCTCAAGCGGCAGTTCGCGCAGCTCGAGGCCCTGACGAACAATATGCAGGGGCAGCAACAATATCTGACTCAGGCGCTGGGAAGTCCGAGTCTGTTCTAACGAAGGCATGAGGGGGAACGATGGGCAACAACTATGGATTCAACAAGTATAAGCAAACTTCGGTCACGACGGCGAGTCGAGGCCAAGTTCTTCTCATGCTGTACGAAAGCAGCATCAAATACACGAAAATGGCGATCGAGGCGATGAAGGCGAAAGACCTCGCCCGCAAAGGCCAGGCCATCCTCAAGATCCAGGACATCATCAACGAGCTTTCTCTTTCGCTGAACCACGAAGTCGGCGGCGACATCAGCCGCGAGCTCGAACGGCTCTACCTCTTCATGGTCGAGCAGATCACCCAGGCTAATATCCGCAACGACGTGAAGCCGCTCGAAACCACGCAGAAGCTTCTTGAAACGCTCTACGATGGATGGAAGGGCGCGGTCGAACAGCTCGCGAAATTCGGCGGCGATCCGGCCGCGGCGGCCGCAAGCGAGATTGCCGGAGGCAAAGCCCCGGTGCCGACACCAGGCCCGATCCAAAAAAACGCAAAGGAGAGATAAGATGGAGCTCCTGATCAATCTTCTCGAGCGCAAGAACCTCTGCTTCAGAAGTTTCCACGCGATCTGCGGGGATTTTCTCGACGAGATCGCCAAAGGCGACTCGACCAACCTGGAACGCTTTCAGGCGCGCAGGCAGGGGCTGCTCAATGTGCTCGAACAGCTCGAGTTCGAAATCACGCACTATCTTGCGTCATTCGACGCGGAGCCGGGCTTGCTCGACGCGCTCATGACGGGCGAAGTCCGCACGAAGGTCAATATGCTCTTCCGCGAGAAAGACGCGCTCGTGAAAGAGATTCTCGACCTGGACCTGCAGATCCTGCAGCACATCGACCGTATCAAGAACGATACGATCCAAAAGCTCCAGTCGGTTCAGACAGGCCGCCGCACGCTGGGCGCCTACCGTTCCCCTATCGAGAAGGTCGAGAGCGCCGAAGGCGCGAAGATCGTCGACCACAAGGCGTGAGATTGACCGCGATTCGTCCCTGTAGGATACTTTTATCCGGAGGCACAGTAAGATGTCCGTCGAAGTCGAACGCATCCGCAAACTCGTCAGCGACGGCCAGCTTGTCGACGCGGTAGAGCTGCCGTCGAACCACCGTCGAAAGACGGACCTTCTGCTGGATCTCGAAGAGGCCTTGGCCGAATTCGACGACGACGCGAATTACGCGCACTTCGTCGTCCGCGTGAAGCGAAGCGAAAAACCGCTTCCCACGGCCGAAGAGGTCGCCGCTTCCTCCAATTCCCAGGGTATCGACGAGTCCTTCTCGCTCGACACTCTCGTGAGCGAGACGCTCGAGATGAGCCGCGAGCTCTCGGAAGACCGCGAAAAATCCGCTGCCGAACCAACCGAGAAGCACGACCCGGCCTACCTGTTCGAAAGCGCGAAAGTTCTGGAGGAAAACGGCGAACACGAGCTCGCGCGCACCGTTTACAGAAATCTCGCGAAAAAAGGCCATTCGATCGCGAAGGCGCTCGCCGGCATCGCCCGCGCTTACGAGGCCGAGCGCAACGTAAACCAGGCGGTTCACCACTACGAGGAAGCGATCGCGTACGCGTCTGAGGTTTCGTACTACCAGGCTCTGGCGGCCCTTCAGATCCGCGTGGGGCGCGACGCGCACGCAAGCGAGACGCTGATCCGCGCGCTCGGCGCCCCGGGATTGAGCGACTTGCAGAAATTCGACTTCCACAAATCGCTCGGCAACTGCTACACGCGCATGGAAGATCACGCGAAGGCCGAGCACCACTACCTGCGGGCCTACGAGCTCAATTCGGATTCCGACTCTCTGCAAGTCAACGTGGGCACTCTCGCTCTTCAGAAAGGCGATGCGGAGGCCGCGCGCAAACATTTCGAACGGGCGCTGGAACTCAACGCGAAAAACGACAGGGCCGTGAGCGGAATGGGAATGGCCGAGATGGCGTCGGGCAAGGCGCAACGAGCGCACGGTTTTTTCGTCGAAAGCCTCAAGCTCAACCCGAACAACCTTGGCACGCTCTTCAACCTGGCAAAATGTGCCTACGAGCTGAAAAAATTCGATGAGGCCGCGCGTCTGTTCCGAGGCTATATCGATACGAACCCGCCGAACACGAATGTTCTCTACACGTATGCGGGAATCTTGTATCATCAAGGCAAGTACGGGGCCGCGAAGGAGGAGGTCGACAGAATCCTCGCTTCAAACCCGGATCACGCAGGCGCCAGGGAATTAGGCGAGCTGATCCAAAAAGCCTGATCCCGGAAACACGCGTGCCGCGCGCGGAAGACCGTCACGCCGCAAGGTGTGCGAAAGACCGTTGCGCGGCAGCGCGCACGAAAGACCAAGGAGAGGTCGTATGTCGAAAAAAACATCAGATTCTTCCGACGAAAATTTTCCGGAAAACGTCGACCGAAAACTGCTGATCAAGCTTTTGGACGCGCTCCTCCGGGAGCAAGATCTTATCCCCCCTGCCGCGCGAGCGATTAACGCGGAAAAGGAGGATGCATGAGAATTCTCGTTCTGCAGCTCGCGCGCCTCGGTGACATCCTTCAGACGCTGCCCGCGATTCAGGCACTGAAAAAAACTCATCCCGGAAGCGAGATCACGCTCGTCGTGCGAAACCGCTTCGCCGACGCGGCCCGCGTCTCGCCTCATGTCGACCGCATCGTTGAGCTAACCACGCAGGACATTCTCGCTCCATGCATCGAACGCGGAGGAGCGGAGGGCAAGCGGACGGCGCTGGAGCGGCTCAGCGCTTGGATCGGAACCGCCTTTGACGGCACGGAGTTCGATCTTCTCGTCAATCTCACGTTTACCGAGGCGAGCGCCTGGCTCGCCTCGATCATCCCGGCGCGCGAGCGGCGCGGCGCCTTCCACTCCAAAGACGGCGCGTTCGCGATCGAAGACGCGTGGGGCCAGTATTTCTACGCGCAGGTTCTGCAGAAGAACCTCAATATTCTGCATTTGAACGATCTCTTCACTCGCATCGCCGGCGTTCGTGCTGACGCCGCGTGGCCGACGGAAATCAATCCTGCGCGCGTCGCTGCGATCCCGGCGGGCCGAAAGATCGGCATCCAGCTCACCTCGAGCCGCCCGGAAAAATCTCCGAGCATCGACGCTTGGGCGATGATTTGCGCGAAACTCGTCGCACGTACCGGCTGCGATCTCGTGTTTTTCGGCGCCAAGCAAGATCTTCCCGCCATCCGAGCGGTGATCGGAAAGGCCGTCATCAGCGCGCGCAGCCACGTGGTCGCGGGATCGCTGCGCTTCCACGAAAACGCCGCATGGCTCAAGGCCTGCGAGCGCATCGTCTCGCCCGACACGGCGCTCGTGCACTTCGCTTCGATTTGCGGCGTGCCGGTGATCTGCATCCCGATGGGCGGCGTGCGTCCTGAAGAAACCGGGCCCTACGGCGCCGGACACTCGGTGCTCTATCCCGCGAACGCGACTCCAGAGGAATTCTCCGACGAGATCGCGCGCGTCGCCGCGGGGGAAACGGCGCGCAATCCGATTCCGCATTCACGCACGCGTCTCACGCCTTGCTCGGACGGAACGTTCCGCAGCGAGCTTGTTCCGGCGAATTTTGACGCGGATGAAACCGCGAATCTCTTCACGCACGCCTACTACCTGCTCGCGGAGTTCCGCTGCTCAGGCCGTGTCGAAGAGCTGCCGATGCCCAAGATCGGCTCGCCATCCCAGCCCGAGGCGCTCGATCGCCTGGTGCTCGCGCACGACGCGCTGATTTCGATTCGAAAAACAGCTGAGTTCGGCTGCCACCACTGCCTTAGGATGCTCGATTATCTCGACGATCCCGGGACGCTCAAGGCCCTCTCCTCCAGGGTCTCTGAAGTCGATGCGTTGCTCGACGAGCTGCGCTCTTCGGTCGCGCTCGTCAAACCGCTGCTCGACGAATGGAGAGTCAAAAAAACCAACGTCACCGGTTCCACGCTCGAGGATCTCATCGGCTTGACCGAGGGCACGTATCGTGAGCTGATGCAGAATGTGGATATCGTGCTTCAACTTCTCCAGACCGCCGTCAAGGCGGCTCACGAAAAGGTAGGGGCCGAAAAATCCATGCCGCTTAATGTAACGAAGGAACCAATGAAGGAGTCCACAACATGAAACAGGAAGTTTCCACGGATCGCACGATCCGCATCAACGGGGCAGACACGCCCATTTCGGCCGAAAAAGGCGCCGATTTCGGTACTTTTCTCGACGGACTGAACCGCGACATCACCAAGAACCAGCAGGTGATCACCACGATCAGCGTCAACGGCAAGGCTCTCTCGGAAAAAGACGAAGCCGCCATCCGCGCGCTTCCGATCGAGGACGTCGGCAACGTTGAAATATTCACGTCAAGCCCCGTCGACCTCGCCTACGAGACGCTCGACACTCTCGGACAATACATCGAACGCCTGATGGCCAGCATCGACCGAGCGGCGATGCACTATCGCAACAAGAATTACATCGCGGGCGATTCTTACTTCGTGAAATCCATCGACGGCCTCGATCTTTTCGTGCAGACGATCGGCGGCGTGAAGATGGCGCTCAGAATCGGCTTAAACACCAAAGTCGGTCTCGCCGAAGCGACGCTCGTAAGCGCGATGAACGACCTTCTCGAAGCCAAACGCCAGAATAATTACATCTTCATGGCCGAGCTTCTGCAAAAGGATCTCATCGACAACATGATCGAGTGGCGGGATATCGTTTTCCCGATCTTCAGAAGCTGGAGAACTTCTTAGCAGGTGGTAGCCGCCTCAAGATCTCATTGACACGACACCATTATGTACATTATTATGTACATATGAGTTCGAATAAAATGAAAAGCACGACGTTCACCCGGTTCAGAAACCATGCAAAGGACTACTTCGACGCCGTGGAACGCGGAGAGACGGTCGAGATTTACAGGCACGGCAAGCCTGTTGCCCTTCTGACTCCAGTTCAAGCGACTTCCCCCAACCGTTGGAAGACGGCGTTTCCGAGAAAGCTCAAGGGAGTGTCGCTCAGTCGGGCGATCCTATTTAATCGCGCTGATCGATAGATGCGTCTGTATTTGGATACATCCGCTCTCGCGAAGCGGTACATTCAGGAACCCGGCTCTCGCGAAGTCATTGAGCGCAGCCGGCTTGCTTCACAAGTCATCGTAAGTTCCCTCTGCGTTCCTGAGCTGATTTCAGCACTCTGCCGCCTTGGACGAGAGAGGAAGCTCTCAAATAAAGATTATGAGGATATCAAAGTCGATCTCGCGAACGATCTTTCCGCGGCTACAGTGGTTGAACCGGATACGGCCGTAATCCGACAGGCGATCCGTTGCATGGAAGCGGAACCTTTGCGCACACTCGACGCGATTCAAATCGCTTCCGCCCTAGAAGCAGGATGCGACCTCTTTCTCTCTTCAGATCGTCAACAGTGCCGTTCAGCCAAATTGCTGAATCTCGCCGTCGAGCAAGTTGGCTTTACCCGGCGCTGAACCAGGCAGCAGAAAATCGTATTTTTAAACCGTGCTATTTTCTCGACTTGCAGAGCTGGTCAAGCCGCTCGCGGATTTGTTTTTCAAGGCCTGAATCTTTCGGCTCGTAGTAGCGCTTGTTCTTGATCTCTGCAGGGAGGTTGCTCATCCCTGAAAATCCAGCCTCTTGGCTGTGGGCGTACTTATAGCCTTTGCCGTAGCCGAGCCCCTTCATCAGCCGCGTCGGCGCGTTGCGGATGTGAAGAGGAATCTCGAGATTCCCCAGCTCGCGCGCGTCCGACAACGCCTCCTCCACGCCCATATACGAAGCGTTGCTCTTCGGCGCGCAAGCAAGAAACGTCACTCCCTGAGCAAGATTGATTCGCGCTTCGGGCATTCCAACGAAATCCACGGCATCACGTACGGAAACGGCGACCTGTAGCGCGCGAGGATCGGCGTTACCCACATCCTCCGACGCGAACACCACCATTCTTCTCGCGACAAAAAGCGGATCTTCGCCCGATTCCAGCATGCGCGCGAGATAGTAGAGCGCTGCATCCGGGTCGGAATCGCGCATCGACTTGATGAACGCCGAAATCGTGTTGTAGTGCTCTTCGCCCTTGGCGTCGTAGCGCAGGATTTTCGTGCCAAGAGCCTTCTGCAAAAACGCGCGGCTCTCCTCGCTCTCCGTTTCGAACATCGCGAAATTAAAATTCCGGATCGAATGCACGTATTCGACTGCGTTTTCCAAAAGGGTCAGCCCCTTGCGGGCGTCGCCATTAGACATCCGCGCGATTTCGCGCAGCCAAAGCGCGGGTAGCCTCGCGCCGAACGAGGCGAGCCCGCGCGCGGCATCGATCATCGCGCGATCCATGATCGCCAGGATATCTTCCTCTGTCAGGGGCTTCAGCACAAAGACCGGCGCACGCGACAGCAGCGCGGAGTTAAGCTCGAAGCTTGGGTTTTCGGTCGTAGCACCAATGAGGGTCAGCGTTCCATCCTCGACAAAAGGCAGCAGCGCGTCTTGCTGAGACTTGTTGAAGCGATGGATCTCGTCGATGAAGAGAATCGTCTTGCGTCCCGAAATTTGGAGCAATTCTTTGGCGCGCGCGACCGATTCTTTGATGTCTTTCACGCCCGACATGACGGCCGAAAGCGGGATGAACTCGCGCCCGGTGTGCTCGGCAACGATGCGGCCAAGCGTGGTCTTGCCCGTACCGGGCGGCCCCCAGAGCACGAACGAATGAATACGGTCTTCCTCGATCGCGCGTCGAAGCGGCGAGCCCACGCCGACGAGAGCTTCCTGCCCGAAATATTCGTCGAGCCTGCGCGGACGCATGCGTTCAGCGAGGGGCACGGCACCCTTACGCTCGACCGAGGAATCGCCGGCGACTTTGGAGGATTTCTTCGCGACTTGGTCGGGATCAAACAACCAGTCCATCATATGTCGCCACTCTAGCGCATTTCCATCAATAAGGTGGCTGCTAACTAATAGTAAAGCGCTGCGTCAAAAATAGTCGCTGTAATTGTTGACGCAGCGCTTTGCTATTAGTTAGCAGCCACCTTATTGCTTTTCCGTTAAGATGGACTCAGTCTATGCCCGGAAAAAAGAACGGACCTGCGATCCGAAAAGTCGGAATCGTCATCAAACAGAAGGTCACCGAGGCCAACACGCTCGCGCTCGAAGCCGCGGCGTACCTCAAAAAACGCGACGTGGCGGTGGCGTTCGCCTCAGAATCCCAGGACGTTTGTTTGCTCGCGACCGGTACAACCTGCGAGTCCAAGGACGAGCTGATTCGCACCTGCGACCTGATCGTCGTCTTCGGCGGTGACGGCACGTTCATCAGCATCGCACGTCTCATGGCCGAGCGGAGCGTGCCGATTCTCGGCGTAAACATGGGGCAACTGGGCTTTCTGACGGAATTCAAAAAAACCGAGGTCCATGGCGGACTCGAGGCCGCTTTAGCCGGAAAGCTTCAGACGAGCGAACGCATGATGCTGGAATGCACGCTAAGAAGGGGCGACCGCACGATCGTCCAGATTCCCGTCGTCAACGATGTCGTCATCACCAAGGGCGAAATCGCCCGTATTTTCGATCTTGAGGTCAGCATCGACGCAAAGCCGGTCACCACAATGAAGGGCGACGGACTCATCATCGCGACCCCCTCCGGTTCGACGGCCTATTGTCTGGCCGCCGGCGGGCCGATTCTTGAACCGTCGGTTCCGGCGATCGCGATGGTCGCGATCTGCCCGCATTCACTCACGCTGCGGCCGCTGATTTTGCATGACTCCTCGAAAATCACGCTCATTCCGCAGTTTAAAGGCGGCCGGGTGATTCTTACGCTGGACGGACAAGCCAGCTACGAAATCGAACTCGGCGACACCATCCTGGTGACCCGGCATGAAAAACATCCCTTAAAGATCTTGTGTTCTCCCCAGCGCGACTATTTTTCGCTATTGCGGGAGAAACTGAAGTACGGCTACCGTACCTAGGAAGCTCGCTGCCGAAGGAGACTTTAGATGCTTCGACTTCTTAGAATCCGCTGCTTCGCCATCATCGACGAACTTGAATTGGAGTTCGGTAAGGGTTTCAACGCCATCACCGGCGAAACGGGGGCCGGCAAATCGATCATCATGGACGCCGTGAGTCTCATCCTCGGCAACCGCGCGAACAACGACGTCATCCGCACCGGCGCCGACGAAGCCACGGTGGAAGCGATCTTCGACCTCGATGACAGCGAGATGCTTGTCAAGCGCACCGTTCACCGCGGCGGCAAAAACAAGATCTACATCAACGGCGAACTGGCCACCGTCGCGCAGCTTTCGAGTCTCTGCGGAAATCTCGTCGAGCTTTGCTCACAGCACGAAAATCAAAGCCTTTCGAAGCCCACGTTCCAGCTTGATCTTTTGGATCGGTACGGCGGTCTTCTCGAAAAACGCGGTACGACCCGGGAACTTTACTCCGCTCTTCGCGCAAGCCGCGAAGAACTTGCCACGCTCACCGGCACGGCGGCCGGACGCAGCGAGGACTTTCTGCGCTTCCAGCTCAAGGAAATCGAGGAATTCGATCCGAAGGAAGGCGAAGAAGAAGCGCTTCTCGCTGAACGCCGCCGGCATATTCATTCCGCGCAGCTTTTGGAGAGCGTCGCACAGGCTGCCGGCTGCCTCGACTCGTCTGAAGACGACGATGCGAGAACACTCGTAGGCCGCGCTCTCACGCGAATCAATAAGGCCGTCGAGCTTGACCCGGCGCTTGAGCCGACGGTTCAGGCGCTTTCGCGCGCGATCGCCGAGCTCGATGAAGCCGCCGGGCTGCTGGGCTCCTATGCGCAAAACCTCGAAATCGACGCCGGTCGCGCCGAGGAAGTCGAAGAACGCCTGGAGAGGTGGTCGCAGATGAAGCGCAAGTATGGCGCTGACGCCGCCACCATTCTTGCCGCGCGTGACCGCATCGCCGGCGAACTCTCCGATTTTGAGAACCATGGAGCGCGAATCGCGGAAGTCCAGGCCCGCATCGAGACTCTCACCGCCGATTACGCGAAAGCCGCGCGCGAGCTATCTAAAAAACGAAAGCATATCGCAAAGACCCTGGCTAAAACGATTGAAGACGAACTCTCGGAACTTTCAATGCCCGGAACGCGCTTTGAGATCGAGTTCAGCGAAACCGGCGAAGCACCCGATGGCATCGATCGCGTTCAGTTTCTCTTTAGCCCCAACGCCGGCGAAGAACCGAAGGCCATCGCAAAGATCGCCTCCGGCGGAGAGCTCTCGCGCGTGATGCTCGCCGTCCGCCGCACGATCGCCGATCGCGGCGGTATCGGCGTTTATCTTTTTGACGAGATCGACGCGGGGATCGGCGGCCAGACCGCGACGGTCGTGGGCAAGAAGCTCAAGTCCGTCTCGAAATTCAACCAGATCATCTGCATCACGCATCTCCCGCAGGTCGCGGCGTTCGCAGCCATGCATTACCACGTAACGAAGAAAGTGAGCGCGGGAAGAACCCAGAGCCGCATCGCCGCTTTAGAAGGCGCCGCGCGCGTCGACGAGCTCGCGCGGATGCTCGGCGGCCTCAATCTCACCGAAAAATCCCGCGGCCACGCGCGGGATCTGCTGAAAGACGCCGGCGCGCGGGTTTAGTATGCTGATTTCTGAACCGGCCGCAAGGGAATCACCAGATCTTCCCAACTCTTCATCTCAAAAAACGCCTGCCCTTTTCGCAGCTCGATGTACTTGCGGTGCTTGCGAGGATAACCACAGTTCACATACTGGCCCTCATGCCCGCCCACACGGAAGCGCATGTCATCCAGGTGATGCGAGTGGCCCATGATCACGAAATCGTAGCCGCCGGAGATCTGTTCGCACGCGTAATTGCGGAACATCCGCGCGACGCGCTCATCGGGATCGGGATGGTATCCGCGCGAAGCCTTCGACATCATGCCGCCGACGCGGTCGATGAAACCGCCGGGAATCGCCTCGATCAGGCATTGCACGAGAATGTTCCGCGTGAGCAGGCGGAACGCCTGATAGCCGAGGTCCCTCGTGTTGATGCGATCACCGTGACAGAAGTGGAACTTGCGTCCGTCCCAATCGAAATGGATCACGTCGGAATAGATTTTCACGTGCGCGCAATCGTCGAAAAGACTCTCGATCTGAAAGTCATGATTTCCTTCGATGTAAAAAACCTCGACGTTCTTCGCGCCGAGCCCGCGCAGGCGTCTGATCAGCTCGTGAAAACGCTCGCGAAACACGCGTTTATTCCCCACGAAAAGATCGAAGAGGTCGCCGACGATGAAAAACTTGTCGCCGGTTTCGAGCTTGTCGTCGATGAAACGAAGAAGCGCCCGATACAGAGGATCCTCGGGCCCCCAAAGATGCAGATCGCTTAATATGACGAGTTTTCCGTCAGACATGGATTGAAGCTAGCGCCGCGCGTCCTGCGGCGCAACTGTCAAGGTGGCGCGGCTCAGAACTTCTGATCCAGGATTTTTCCGCGCTCGCCGGTTTCGGCGGCGGAATGCTCGCGCAGGCGCATGAACTCCTCGGCGGACATCGTTTTGACGAGATTCCCGCTTGCATGCGTGATGCGCACGGAGAGCCCGCTTGCGGTCGGAACGACTTCAGCGCCCATTCCCGTTTTCGTAAACGGCTCGGACGCCCTCACTTCAACGACGGCTTTTTCAAGGTCTTCACGGTTTGGCGCCTCGCGCTCGTCGCGCGCCTGCTCCTGCCGTTGGTCGCCGCCATGGTTGCTCGCACCACGGTCGCCGACGGCCTCGACCTCTTCGACTTCGGTGCGGCGGACCTGAGTCGCGCCGAACATGTGTGTCCAAACCTTCTCGATCCTCATGACTCCTAGGCTCCCATCCTCTTTATCGGTGCGTTTTTTCAGGCCCTGGATAGGCGCTTTATTCCTAGTTTTTAAAGTATGAGGCGGTTTTCGCTTCGCAGGACATCCTGTCTTGCGAAAAGCAAAAGCCCGGAAGAGAGTGTGCGGCTCTTCCGGGCTCTTTTGGGCTTGAGAGAACCCCTACGGCAGGGGTTTCCTTCGTGCAAACACTGTTGAGAATTTAAAGAAGTCGCAACGCCTGCGCGGGAACCTGATTGGCTTGCGCCAGCACGGCGACACTCGCCGAGTTCAGGATGTTGCGCTTCACGAGCTCGGCCGACTCCGCCGCGATATCGGTGTCGCGAATGCGTGAGTTCGCGGCCGACAGGCTTTCGTTGGCGATGCCCAAGCTGTTCGACGTCGAGTGCAGTCGATTCTGCATGGCGCCGAGGCTTGCGCGATAACCGTTGATCTTATCCAACGCCGCATCAACTTGCCCGAGCGCGTCCCGCGCGGAGTCGATCTCAGTCACATTCGTGTCGTCGATGCCGATGTTGTCGGTTTTGACGTTGAACTCGCTAACCTTGTAATTGATTCGATCAGATGGCCTATTGAATGCGCCGACTTGGAACTCAAGCGCATCCTTTTCGGATTCCCCGTTCAAAAGCTGCGTGCCGTTGAAGTTCGTCGAGTCCGCGATGCGGTCGATCTCGATTTTGAGCTGCTGGATTTCCTGATCGATAAAGCCGCGTTCACGGTCACTGACGGTATCCGATGAGGCCTGGATGGCGAGCTCTCTCATGCGGATCAGGCTGTTGCTCACTTCGCCAAGGCTGCCTTCCGCGACTTGAACGAAGCTGATACCGTCGTTCGCGTTACGTTGCGCTTGCTGAACGCTTTTGATCTGGCCGCGCAGTCTTTCAGAAATTGAGAGTCCCGCTGCATCGTCGGCGGCACTCGTGATTCGATCGCCGCTTGCGAGGCGGGTCATCGATTTCGAGCCCTCCTCCTGGTTTTTTGAAAGCACTCTTTGCGACGCAATCGACGCAAGATTGGTGGATATTCTCAAGCCCATGATTTACTCCTTAGTTGTTCCGTATCTAACGCCCTGCATTAACAAGGGTGCAAGACTCTCCCCTTCGCGCGGGCCAAGCTGCAAACACACACACACGCCCGCGAAACTTTTCTAAGAACTTTTTAAGACCCACCCATGTTTACTGAGATACTGCGATCGTTTACTTGAGTACTGCTGTGAACTGCTTCTGTGGAAACTACTTTGAACTGCTACTGCTCGCCTTACATTGAGCTTATCGGCCGGAATTGAAAATACTTTAATGAAATTGTCGGATTTATTCAGCGGGAGTCAGCCGGCCAGGATTTCTTCATGAAATCCCGGCCTTGCCTGACTATGGATGTATCTCTTAGATCAAACGAAGCGCAAGCGCGCCGCTCTGATTGGCCTGAGCCAGAGTCGCCGTACCCGCTTGCGTGAGGATATTGCGCTTCACGAGCTCCGCCGATTCCTGAGCGATGTCCGCATCCCGGATTCGCGAATTCGCGGCCGACAAGTTTTCATCGCTGACCTGCAAGTTGTTCATCGTCGATTGCAGCCGGTTCTGAAGCGCACCGAACGTCGCACGGTGTCCCGCCACGGTCGCGATCGCTTCGTCAAGTCTCGTCAGATTCTCCTGCGCATCTTCACGCGATTCGGTCTTGATGCCTTCGATGCCGAGTCTCGAGATCGTCGAGTCAAAGTGCTCCGTATCGAACTTCACCTGATCGCGATCTTCCTTCGGCCCCGTACCGACTTGGAAGACCAGTGATTTTCCCTCGCCGCTCAACAGATCGGTTCCGTTGAACTGCGTGGATTTCGCGATGCGGTTGATTTCGTCTTTGAGGCTCTGCACTTCGCGATCGACGAACGAACGCTCTTTATCGCCGATGGTATCGCTGGCCGCCTGAATCGAGAGCTCCCTCATGCGGATGAGCATGTTGCCGACTTCGTTAAGCCCGCCTTCCGCCACCTGCACGAGCGAAACCGCGTCCTGCGTGTTCCGATGCGCCTGCCGGGTGCTTCTGATCTCTGCCTTGAATTTCTCGCTGATTGCCAACCCTGCAGCGTCGTCGGCGGCTCTTACGATTCGCTCACCGCTGGAAAGTCGTTCCAGCTCGTGATTCTGCTCCCGGCGCTGGGCTCCCAGCGTCCGCTGCGCAGACAATGACTCCACATTTGTACCAATACGAAAGCCCATACTTCTCCTCCTAATGAAAGAAACGTTAATGAAGGCTGCTTATGCAGACTTCGTTTAGCGTGATTAGGAAGGAAGTTGATTGCTGTCCCCCACCTTCCACCTCTCGCTGTCCCCACTGAACCTTTCGGTAGTTGATCGTTTTACTTTAGACTTTTTTAGTCAAGAATGGTGTGGGTGATCAATTTCAGGTGGGAAGAAAACTCCAACATTGAACTGATGGAATGCACGCCTGTTCCGTTCGCACTTCGCGAAAATAAGAAAGGAGCGAAGATTTCTCTCCGCTCCTTCCCCTGCCCAATACCCAAGTCTGAGAGGATATGGGTTTACTGTGGCTGTGGCAAAACTGCCCGTACAGCTTTCTACTGCTAACTTCCCGCTAACTTCCCGCTAAGTTTACTCACTTGGAATCGCCATTCAGGCGATTGGATTCGTTCGCGGCTTGATTTACAGCAGCTTCAACGCAAGCGTCGAGTTCTGGTTGGCTTGCGCCAGAGTCGCCGTACCCGACTGGGTCAGAATGTTGCGCTTGGTAAGCTCAGCACTCTCCGCTGCGATGTCTGCGTCCCGAATTCGAGAGTTCGCGGCCGACAGGTTTTCATGGCTGACCTGCAAGTTGGCCATCGTGGATTGCAGCCGGTTCTGCAGCGCACCGAATGAAGCGCGGTTCTCACTCACGACAGTGATCGCGCTGTCGAGTTTGTCGAGATTGCTTTGTGAGTCCTCGCGGCTGACCGTTGAGATCCCGTCCAAGCCGAGCCTGCCAAGCGTCGCATCGTACTCGGATGGCTTAAAATACAGCCGGTCGAGCTCCGCAGAGGAGTGAACACCAATCTGGAACTGAAGATCCTGGCCTGATCCGGAAAGAACCTCGACGCCGTTGTATTTCGTGGTTTTCGCGATGCGATCGACTTCGGCTTTCAGGCTCTGCACTTCCTTATCCACGAAACCACGCTCAACGTCGGTCAACGTGTCGGTCGCGGCCTGGATCGAGAGCTCTCTCATGCGGATGAGCATGTTGCCGACTTCGTTCAAGCCGCCTTCCGCCACCTGCACGAGCGAAACCGCGTCCTGCGTGTTGCGCTCGGCCTGCTTGGTGCTTCGAATCTCGGCCTTGAATTTCTCGCTGATGGCGAGACCCGCGGCGTCGTCGGCTGCTCTGACGATGCGTTCGCCGCTAGATAATTTTTCCAATTCATGATTCTGCTCAGCCCTCTGCATCGACAGAGTGCGCTGACCAGACAACGACTGCACGTTCGTAGCTATACGGAATCCCATACCCATATCCTCCCAGTTTTTTTGTTAGACTGCTTCCGTCTGGCAGGAGCGTTGAAGTTTCTTTCGATCCTTCAATTTGCCACCGCTATCTGCCACACACCCAAAGGATCGGGTACCGTACTTTTTTACTTTAGAGTTTTTTGATCGGATTTTGAGTGGTAAAATTTTTCCGAGGCTTGATGAGGAGTTTCAAGTAGATTATACACTGCGCTAACGATCTTGCGGCCCGTCGTGTTCGAGAGATTGCGTCGAATAGACCTAGAAACTTCGTCTAATATAATGCCGGCAATTTCGTCCTCGATGAAGGCCAGACGCCGCTTAGCGAGAACGCCATGTTCCTGCGCATACGCACGATACTCTTGCAGTTGCGCGAAAAGCTCGTCGATGCCCTGACTGAAAAGCGCCTGCGTTTTCAATACCGGAATTTTCCACTCGTCGTGCGCCGAGCGCTTCTCGTTCATCCCGATCAGCGTGGTCAACTCGCGCACGAGCTTGTCGGCCTCGGGCCGATCGCTCTTGTTCACGACGAAAAGATCCGCGATCTCCATGAGCCCAGCCTTCATGACCTGGATGCCGTCGCCGCTTTCGGGAACCAGCACGACACAGACGGCGTGCGCGAGTCTTAAGATATCGAGCTCGGTCTGTCCTACGCCCGCGGTCTCAACCACGATCCAGTCGAAGCCAGCGGCATCGAGCGCCATCACGACTTCCTTCGAAGACTGGGAGAGGCCTCCGTGCTTTCCGCGCGTGCCGAGGCTGCGAATGTAAACGTCGGCGTCGCCCGAATGCGATTGCATGCGGATGCGATCGCCCAAAATGGCCCCGCCGCTGAACGGGCTCGACGGATCGACCGCGATGACGGCCACGCGTTTTCCGCTTCGCTTGCGGATCTCGGCGACAAGCTTGTCGGTTACGGTGCTCTTGCCGCTTCCTGGCGGGCCCGTGATTCCGAGAACGAACGCATTTCCGGTCTTCGGATAAATGGCGTCAATGATCGTGCGCAGGCTTTCGTCGCGGTCCTCGATGAGCGAGATCACGCGCGCAAGCGCGCGGCGGTCGCCGGAAAGCATTTGGTCGATTAACATAAATTTTGGAGATTTCTTTGCCATGTTTAATCCATCCGTGCTTCTGCGATGAAGTAGCCGCTTGCGCACGCGCCGAACCTAGCACGAGAGAGTTTGAATCAGCAAGAACGGGCCACTGCGCGGCTTAGCGCTTGCGGATCTTTCGAATGATGCGCGTCGTGGACTTACCCGCCACGAAAGGAAGCGAATACGCTTTCCCTCCCCACGAAGCCACCTCGCGCGAACCGAGGATCCGCGCGACCTTCCAGTCGCCGCCCTTGACGAGAATCGCGGGCTGCAGTTTTTTGATCAACGGAACGGGATCCCCTCCGCCAAACGAAGTCACGGCATCGACGCTTTCGAGGGCCGCCACGACCTGCTGGCGAGATCGAAGGGGATTGATGGGACGGCCCTTGCCTTTAAGCGCCCGCACCGCCGCGTCGGTATCGAGCGCCACGATCAGAAAATCCCCGCACGCGCGCGCTCTCTCAAGATAGGTAACGTGCCCGGGATGAAGAATGTCGAAACAGCCGTTCGTGAATACGACGCGGCGGCCGCGCGCCGCGATTCGCCTGCAGAGAGACGCCGCACGCGAAGGGGCGAGGATTTTGCTATTAAGCGGCCGAACGTGGGGTGATTTTTTTTTCATAGCGGGATTATAGGCGGCATTCCGCGTGATCGCCACATCTCAGCGAAATAGCTCGCCTTCTTGAGGGCAAGGCCCTTATACCGGACTATACTCCCATTTTATGCGATTATTCGGGAGTATGATCCGAAGGATCTTTGAGATGACCAAACCAGGATCAACCCTTGATCGGACTTGACCAAAACGGGATTAATGCTAGAATGGTCACATGCTTAAGAACATCGAGCGTTCTCTCCAAAAGGCCATTAAAGAGGATGCCGAGAAAAAGATCATCCTCCTTAGCGGCCCACGCCAATGCGGCAAAACCACCCTATCCAAATCACTTTTCAAAAAAACCGATTATCTGAATTACGACAACGTCAAGGATCGGATCCTTCTTAAAGATCAAAGCTGGAGCAGGGACTGCGACCTCGTTGTTTTTGATGAATTACATAAGATGAAAAACTGGAAATCCTGGATCAAAGGCATCTATGACAAGGAAGGGCTTAATCCAAGACTGCTCATCACCGGCAGCGCTCGCCTCGATATCAAAAAAAAAATGGGCGACTCTCTTGCGGGAAGGCATTTCCAATATCGCCTCTATCCTTTTGACCTGAAAGAAGTGAAAGACGTCGTGCCGCCCAAAGATGCACTGACTCTGTTTTTAGAGGTCGGTTCGTTTCCCGAGCCCTTTATTGAAAAATCGGAAAAGTTTTATCAAAAATGGAAGAAAGGCCACCTTGATTTGATTCTAAGGCAAGACCTGCTTGATCTGGTTTACATTAAGGATATCTCCAGCATCGAACTTTTAGTCGAACTTCTGAAATCACGCGTGGGATCGACGATTTCGTATCAATCGCTCGCGGAGGATTTGCAAAAAGATGCAAGCACCGTCAAACGGTGGCTTCAGATGCTTGAAAACCTGCTCATTGTTTTCAAAGTGATTCCATACTCTGAAAATATCGCGCGATCGGTTTTGAAAGAGCCCAAGTATTATTTTTATGACGTCGCACAAGTCGAGGCCGGAACCGCGGCGCGTTTTGAAAATTTTGTCGCTCTGACCCTGTTGAAGGAAATTCATTTCCAGGAAGACGTGAACGGAATCCCCGGAGCGCTTCATTACTTGAAAATCAAAGGCGGAAAAGAAGTCGATTTTTTGGTGGTTCAAAATAAGAAACCCCAGATGATGATCGAGGTCAAGGAAAGCGATTTCAAACCTTCAAACCAATTCACCGTCTTTCCCAAGTTTTTTAAAAAAATCGAAATGCTTCAGCTGGTTCACCGCCTTGATCGAAAATACGACTATCCTGTCGGCGTAAAAGTTCGGCCTTTCGCGGAATGGGCGGCCAATATAGATTTCTCGCGTCCTGTTTGAAATCATTTCGCATCCGTTTTCAAGACTTCCAGATATTTTTTGTACCCGAACATCCGGTTGCGCTTCGCTCCCGTCGTCTCCTCGAGAATGCCATTCTTCATCAGAACGAACAGCGTCCAATCTTCGATAGTACTCTTGCTGGTGGCGCTTGAAGTGCAGACTCAAATAAAGAAGGCGTGCATCGAGGAGCAGACTTAGCGCAGAACGACTTCCGATTCCGTGATCAGATCGTGCCAGCAGCGGCGCTTGGGATCAAAAAAATACCAAAGCAGCCCGATGCCGAACGGGAGCGCGGCCACGAAAAAACAGAGCGCGCGACCGACGGTGGAGAAACCCGAAGCCGATCGAATGGAGATGCCGAACAGCGCCTTTCCGATCGTGCTCCGCCACGTGGTCTCTTGAATCAGGAAGTAGCCGAGATAAACGACGAGATAGAGCAGGAAGAGAGGAAGGAGCATCTGAAATCCATCCGCGCCCTCGAGTGCCGAAACGAGGCTGTATCCGTTGATGCGAAAACTGCCCCACGCGATCGCGGCAAAGAGTGCTGCCGAAGCTGAAACGTCGATCGCGTACGCAAAAGCGCGGCGCGCGAAGCCTGCATAGCGAAGCTCAAAAGCCCGCATCGCGGCGCTCTCGACCGGAGGCGTAGCCTCGGGCTGAAGCATTTCCGGCTGCTCTGTTTCTGCCTGTGCACTGCGCGGCTGGCGCGGCTGCGGGAAGTTAAAATGAACAGGTGGGCGCGTGCGACGCTGCGGAGCATACGGCAACCCGTCGGCGAAATGACTGAGACCAAGCCCTTCGGAAAGCGGCTTGAGCTTGATGCGATCACCGTGCTGCGTCTCAAGATTCACTTCGCTGCCCATGTGTCCTTTAATTATGGTCAAGAATGTGCGAACGCGCAACTCTTCTCTATTTCAAATAAAAACTGTAACGCTGTCGGTTAATAGCCGCATTATGTCGTTGATAATGCGCGACTAAGCCGAACAAGTGTCAGCGCCGCTACAACTGCTGTTTCAACGCGGAGCACTGTTTTTCCAAGTGAAAGCTCCTCAAAACCGGATTTTCCCATCTCTTCCCGTTCATCCGGCGAAAAGCCACCTTCGGGCCCGATAAGAATCCGCATCGGTGCTTTTCCGTTAGCCTGAAGTTTTTTCCAGGATTCACCGAAGAGTCTTTCCGCGTCCTCAGACTCGCGAAGCTCTGAAACGAATGCGAACGAAGCGCCGCCGCCGGATCCGCTGGCCTCGCCGATCGCAGGCCACGCCGCCGGCGGCCGCACAAGGGCACGCCACGTACGCCCGGATTGCTCGGTAGCCTCATCCATGATTTTCTGCCAGCGCCCCACGTATTTTTCGGATTCTTTCGGATCGGGGCGAACCACGCTGCGCGAGCTTACGACGGGAACAACCGCCGTTGCGCCGCACTCGACGGCTTTCTCGACAATCCAGTCCATTGTCGAAGATTTGGGCAGGCAGATCCAGAGTTCGGCGACCGTTGGTTTCGGATCGCGGTGCAGAAGTTTGCCGAGCCGAATTCCGCCCCGGCCGTTTTCCCGCGCGAGTTCCGCTTCAAATAAACCGCCGGCTCCGTCGACGGCGCGGATCGCGCTTCCCCACTCCAGGCGAAGAACTTTCACAAGGTGGTGCAGGGAAGCGCCGGCAAGCGCGACAAAACGGCCGCTGCCGGCCGCCGCGGCTTCGGGCACGAGCACGGTTCTCGCGGCGTGATGCCTTGTTCGCGTTTTCATTTCGCCCTTCATTGCGCGCTTCTCCGTAGCGCGGCCAAAGTCAGAAAGCTTCCGTTTGGATAAATCGCGCCGGCCGCGATGCGATCCGAGTGGATCAGCGTATTGTTCCAGTGCCAGAGAAACACGTAAGGCAGGTCGTCAGCCACGATTTTTTGCGCTTCCGAGAACAGGCGCAAGCGCTTCGCGTCGTCCGGCTCGACCATCGCCCGCTCAAGAACGGGGTCTAGCCGCGCGTTGGAATAACCGCCGCGGTTGAGCAGGCCGATCTGAGAGCCGTGAAAAACTCTGTACAGAATCGACGGGTTCGTGATGCCGATCCAGCGGGACGCGAAGATCTGAAAGTTGCCCCTTCGGATGTCGGAATAAAACGTGCCGAACTCCGCCGTGCGGATGCGTACTTCGATTCCGACGGCATTGAGGTTCTCGGCGATGATCCGCGCGAAATCAAGCGCGGTCTTCTCGCCGGTGGTCTTGAACTCCAGGGTGAAGCGCATGCCGCCCGGCTGTTTGCGCGCAAAGCCCGCGCGATCGAGCAGCTTTTCGGCCGCGGTGGGGTCAAAGCCGTAGGTCTTGACCTCGCGCTCGTAATCGGGCTGCATCGGAGCGAGTAGCCCCGTGGAGCGATAGCCGGATGCGCCGAAGCGGTTCTTCAGAATCGCCGGCACGTCGATGGCCGACGCGATCGCCTGGCGCACCTCCAGTTTCGCGAGACGCGGATCGCGAAAATTCATCGCGAGGTAGCTCACGTTGGCGCCAGGCGCGTCGTCAACTCGGATACCCCTCGGCGGATCGCGCCGAAGGTGCTCGATCGTCGTAAGACTCAAGCCGTTCAATATTACGTTTCCATCCCCCCGAAGCAAAAGCTGATATCGTGTCGCGTCCTCGTGGACCACGCGGAAAATAATTTTTTTCAACGCCCCCTCCCGTGGCGGCTCCGGAAAACCCGGGAAGCGCTCAAGAGCGATGCGATCGCCCTCTTCAGCAGTCAAGGTGAACCGCCCCGCGCCCACGATCCGGCCGTTTAGGCGCTTGAAAATCTTCACG
The DNA here is from genome assembly GCA_016186905.1 of Deltaproteobacteria bacterium. Classification (GTDB taxonomy): domain Bacteria; phylum Bdellovibrionota; class UBA1018; order UBA1018; family UBA923; genus JACPKS01. Next base: position 6,057 of record JACPKS010000110.1, on the reverse strand, counting down.
AGGGAGAGGTCCGACAGAAGAAAGGGCTGCGGCACGTCCGTCTCGAACGCGATCTTGAGCGGCCCCTCGGTTCGGATGTCGCGGATGCGCGAGAAGACTTCGGTGTGCGGCGACCCGCTCGCGCGATCTGAAAACTCGCGAAGCGCCCGCGCGGCATCCTCGGAAGTCAGCGGAGAGCCGTCCTGAAACTTCAAGCCCTCCCTAAGAAAAAACGCGAACCGGCGATAGCCCTGTGTTTCCCAGCGCGAAGCCAAGTCGGGCGCGGGACGAAGATCGGGGCCCAAGCGCACAAGCGCCGCGTGGATGAGCGTACCGATGTTCTGGCTGATCGCATCGGTCGCCCAGAGCGGATCCATCGTGCGCGGCGCCGTCTCGATCAGAACGACGGCGGTGTCGGCTGGAATTTCCGGGGACTTGCAAGCCGCTGAAGACAGAGCCAAGACCGCAGTCAGAAGCGTTTTTAGAAAATTCAGCATCATTTGCTCCTGCAAATATTTGCCTATTTGAAAACTTCCCGCGCCTCAATACACTTTAACCCACGATGTCGATCCTTCAAGCGGCGACCATTTTCACACTGTTGTTCACGGCGACGGCATCGGCGGATGCCCCTCCACTGCCTAAACCTGACCCATCGCTACAAAGCCGGATTCAATTCTGGATTCGCGTCTACTCGGAATATTCCTCCTCGGAAGGGCTTATCCACGACGCGAAGTATCCTGAAATCGTCTATGAAAAGGTCGATCTCAGACCAGAACTTGAAGACCACACACTGACGCCGAAGGCCAGGGAACATCGCATCCAGCAAAAGATCCGCAAGCTCAAAGACTTTTATACGCGAGCACTCCTGAAGATTCACAAGGGCCAGCACTATCCTGAGCGCCTTTCTGACGCCGAAAAGCGAATCTTCGAACTCTATCTCGGCGTGCAGGAACCGAATAAATTCTTCAACGCCGCGCACGGAAAGCGCGTACGTTTTCAGCTCGGACAAAAAGACCGGTTTTTACAAGGATTGTATTACTCGGGCAAATATCTCGCCGCGATGGAACGCATATTCCGCAACCGCGGCGTTCCGGTGGAAATCACGCGACTGCCCTTCGTGGAATCCTCGTTCAACCTCAATGCGCGCTCGAAGGTGGGCGCAAGCGGCATCTGGCAGTTCATGCGGTCGACCGGGAAACTCTACTTAAAGATCGACGGCATCCTCGACGAGCGTAACGACCCGATCAGGGCCACCGAAGCCGCGGCAGAGCTCTTGCGACAGAACTTCGAGGCCCTGGGAAATTGGCCATTCGCCGTAACGGCGTACAACCACGGCAGGAAAGGCATGGTGCGCGCGGCACGCAAGCTCGGCACCGACAGCCTTACCGAGATCATCGATAATTATCGCGCGCGCTCGTTCGGTTTCGCGTCAAGCAATTTCTACTGCGAATTCCTTGCCGCTCTTGAAGTCGAGCGAAACGCCGAAAAATACTTCAGGAAGGTCGAACGGCAACCTCCGATAGAGTTTTCCGAGTTCGTAATGAGCGATTACATGGATATCCGCGATCTCTCGACATACACGCGCATTCCGCTCGATGTCTTGACGGAATTGAACCCCTCTCTGACGGAAAATGTCGTCAAGGGAAAACATTATGTGCCCGCGCAATTTCCACTGCGCATCCCGGTTTCGATGCGCGAATCGTTTCTGGGACGCTATGTGCGGATTCCGGCAGGCAAAAAGCACTCGGCACAAAAAAGAGCTTTGCTTGGAAAGAGTTTTTGGAAATAATTTCTTGACCGTGAGTGATTCGATTTGTAGTGTGCGCACCACTTAACGTTATTTTTTTGCGGTTTTTTTTGGAGCGATGCTTGTGACGTTTTTTTCGGCACCAACATCGAAAGCACCGCTCGAACCATCTTCCGGTCTAATTCCGTCGCGGAGCGAGGATCGCTTCTTGGACCACAACGCGGTTCCGCGACAGTTGTACCGGACCCAGCCGCCGGAGCCAGCATCTAAGATCTGCACAACCCGGTTCCGGCGGCGACACCTTTTCTTCCGATACACTTCGCAATACTTCGTCAATTTTCTCCTCACTTCGTCGGCAGCCACTAACGGCTAGCCTCCTCGTTCGTCAAAAACTTCCTCGTCTTGCTCGTGTCTCGGAAGAAAAGCGACAATTGCCATGCTGATCTGAATAACGTAGTAATTAAGACATGTTCCTGATTGGAATCGCGGGCGGATCCGGCTCCGGAAAAACCACTTTCGCCCAGAAGATCCTAAAGTTCGCCGGCTCCGACCAGGTCACTCACCTTCATCAAGACTCTTACTACCTGCCCACGCCTCCCAAAGACCTTTACGTGAAAGACCGGCCTAATTTCGATCATCCCGACGCGTTCGACTGGCCCCTTTTGCGCACGCAGCTTCGCGAGCTCAAATCGGGGCGCGCGATCGCGGCGCCCACGTACGATTTCGTAACCAACTCGCGCCGTTCCGACACGCTGCGGATAGGCCCCACGCGGGTTTGCGTTTTCGATGGCATCTATGCGCTTTGGGACGAAGGGATCCGCAGGCTTCTCGACCTCAAAATCTTTCTGCACGTCGACGCCGACATCCGGTTCATTCGAAGGCTCCACCGCGACGTGAAGGAGCGCGGACGCTCGCTCGACAGCATCGTCGCGCAGTACTACGATTCGGTCCGCCCGATGCACCGGCAGTTTCTCGAATCGACGAGCCAGTTCGCCGACCTCGTCGCAGGGGAAGAAACCGACATTCCCGCGCAGGTCGTGGCGAGCAAAATCAAAACCGTGCTTGCCGATTCGCATAATACGGATCGTGCCTGATGCCGCTTTCCCAGGCCCCGGCGAAAAAGGCCCTTCGAATCATCCCGCTCGGAGGTTTAGGCGAAATCGGCCTGAACTGCATGGTTTTCGAGTATGCCGACGAGCTTATCGTCGTCGACTGCGGCGTGATGTTTTCGGACCTTCAGATGCTCGGCGTGGATTTCGTGATCCCCGACATGACCTACTTGCGCGAGAACAAGGACCGCATCGCCGGCTATGTCATCACGCACGGGCACGAAGACCACATCGGCGCGCTTCCGTTCGCGATGAAGGCGCACCCCGCGCCGATTTACAGCACGCGATTCGCGCACAAGCTCATCGAGGCGAAGCTTGCCGAGCACGGGCTCGACCGCAAAACCGAGTTCCGGGTCTTCGCTCCGGGAGATACGATCCGCTTTCGGCATTTTTCGGTGACGCCGGTTCCGGTGAACCACTCCATCGTCGAATCGATGGCGCTTTTCATCGATACGCCTCTGGGAAAAGTCGTCTTCACCGGCGACTTCAAGATGGACGCGAGTCCGCATTACGGAAACCCGATGGATCCAAAACCGTTTCAAAAGGCGGGGAACGATGGCGTGCTTCTGCTCATGAGCGATTCGACCAACGTCGAGCGCGACGGGCATTCGCTTTCGGAAAAACGCATCTACCATAAATTCGAGCAGCTCTTCACCGAGACCCAGGGTCTCACGGTGATCGCCGTGTTCGCGTCGAACGTCGGACGCATCGGGCAGGTCGTGGAAATCGCCCGCAAGCTCGGCCGCAAGGTCGCGTTCATGGGGCGCAGCATGGAGCAGAACGCCCGGCTGGCTCGAGAGCTTGGATACCTCGACGGCCTCGAGGAAGTTCTCATCGGCGTCGACGACATCGAGAAACACGGTCGGGATCGCTGCATCGTTCTCTCCACGGGAAGCCAGGGAGAATACCGCTCGGGCCTCATGCGCGTGGCCAACAACGAGCACCGCGCAGTCAAGATCCGTGAAGGCGATCTCGTCGTCATGTCGAGCAAATTCATTCCTGGTAACGAGAAAGCCATCGGCCGGATGATCAACGACCTCTTTAGACTCGGAGCCGAAGTTCTCTATGAGCCGCTCGCCGACATCCACGTTTCGGGCCACGCCAACGCCGGCGAGCTGCGCGCGATGCTGAAGATGACGAAACCGAGGTTTTTCGTGCCCGTGCACGGCGAATACCGCCATCTCGTCCACCACAAGAAACTGGCGCTCGGGGCGAACGTCGCGAAGGGAAACGCCGTCATCGCCGCCAACGGCGACATCCTCGAAACCGACGGCAAGAGCATGGCCATCGTCGGGCACATGGAGGAAAACCGCGTTCTCATCGAGGGCGAAGGCGGCAAGGACGTGAGTAAGGTCATCTTGAAAGACCGCCGGAAAGTCGCCGAGACCGGCATCGTATTCAGCGTGCTGATCCGCAACCGCGTGAGCGGCAAAGTCATGGCCGGGCCGGATATCATTTCACGAGGGCTTCTCGAGGAAACGCTCATGGGCGACCTCTTCGACAAGGCCAAAGAGACGGTGATGGCGATCCTCGACGACTGCGACGCCATCGCGCGCGAGCGAGAAGTGAACGTGCAGGAAGAGATCCGCGTCGGGCTGCGCCGTTTTTTTCAAGCGCGGATCGGCAAGAAACCTGTTGTCGTTCCAGTTTTGATCGATGTTTAAAGAACGAGCGAAGATTATTTCATTAACGGCGCTCGCCTTCGCGCTGGCCGCGTACACGCAGCTCGCCGAGCTCACGCAAGTTCCCGGGCTTCACTTCGACGAAGCGTGGCAGGGCCTGTTCGCGCATCGCCTGGCCACCGAAACCGGTTTTCACCCTTTTCAGGCGATGAACAGCTACACGAGTCCCGTTCTGCATTATCTGCTCGCCGGAGTTTTCAGGATTTTTTCCCCGTCGCTTCTCGTAATGCGCGGCGCGCTTTCCGCCATGAACCTCGCGGCGTGCGCGCTGATCGCGGCTTGGCTTTGGCGCCTCGGCGAGCGGAAAGCAGTACCGTGGTTCGTGCTGCTCTGGGCGGTTCTTCCGCTCAGCGTGCACGGCCATCGTTTTTTCGTCGAGGTGACGTCTTTTCACGGATTCTGCCTCGCGGTTCTGCTCTGGGGATTGGCGCTTTGGGATTCGATCCCGGCGGTTTCATTCCTGCTCGTGCTCGGAGCGAGTGCCGCCGGCGCCTACAGCCACGTGGTTTTCATTGCCGTCCTCATCGGGGGCATGCCGGTGCTCGCCCGCGCTTATCGCGGACGGTTTCACACGCCGCGCGCGCGGCTTCTCACCGCCGCGACCGCACTGTCTCTTTGTCCGCTGGCCTTCCGCATGGGCGCGGGCACAGGAAAATTTCTGCCTTTAGCGCTTCTGGCGCTTCTTTTTTCGGTGGCCGTGGTCGCGGCGGCAGCGGGAACCGTATTGATGGCCGACGACATGTGGAAGAGAATGCCCCGTCTCGCGCATCGGTCGGCGACTTGGGTTCCTATCATAAGTTTTCCGTTTCTCCTGGCCTTCGTGGTGCTGCACTTCGACGGGGCATGGCCTTACGCGCAGGCGACCGGAACACTGCCGCGATTCTGGATTCCGATCAACGCCGCGATTTTTGCCGTCTGCGCGGTGCTTGAGGCGCGCCGAAGGCCCGCTTCGTTTCATACCATGATGTGCTGGCATGGGTTTCTGCTTGTCTTGCTGGTAACCTTCGCGATGATTCTCAAACCCAGTCCGCGTTTCTTCGTCATCCCTGGAATTCTCGCGATGATCTGGGCCGCGATGAGGCTATCCTATCTGCCCCGCGGGCGCCTCGGCACAGCGCTCGTCGCCGCGGTTCTGGCCTGGAATGTCCATGCATTCCATCATCATTATCTTTTGCCGCAGCTTCAACATGGTCCAACCGACTCGGTGTTTCGGCTTTGGTTTTTTAAGGACTCCGGGCGGGATTTTCGCCCGTTTCAGCGCGCCTACGCATGGGCCGTCGAACAAGGATGCGGAGATACGCTTCAGTGGATGGAGGATGACCGATTTCTGCGACCTGTTGAATTTCTACGCCTGACGGCGCCGCTCTCGAACCGCGCATGCCCTTGGAAGAAGGACGAGCTGTTCTTTTCGCACAATCCCCCACCCGACAAAAACCTGAAACTGCTTGCACATTTCCCCGAATGGGGCGATCTTGCGTTTTATTTACGTAAATAGGTGCCAAAAGGTGGCTGCTAACTAACGGCAAGGCGCCGCGTCATA
>JACPKS010000097.1 GCA_016186905.1 Deltaproteobacteria bacterium | reverse complement strand
GGCGGATTCAACCACCAAATGCACGAGTCAACTCAAGAAGCTCTTCTCTTTTCTGCTGAATTATTATGTTTCGATAAAAGATTTTAGTTCGAAATAATTTCCTCTGTCGACTGAAATGAATCTCTTCTGGAGTGTGGAATTTTAAAACTCTTTTCGGACGAGAATTCAGCAGGTTTTCACAGTGGCGAATCTCTTTGGCCGAGATTTCCGAAAAATCCGTCCGCTTTGGAAAGAGCTGGCGAATCAGACCGTTGGTATTCTCGTTCGTGCCACGCTGCCAGGCTTGATATGGTTCCGTGAAATAAATTGGAGCATGAAGCTTCTTCTCAAGCTTTTTGAATGAGTGAAATTCGTGTCCATTATCGTTGGTCATGGATCGGCAGGACAACTTGCCGCTTTGAAAGACGGCCTTCGTGCTTTTGTCAGCGAATTCTGAAGACCTTTTTTCGATCTTTCGGATTAACGTGAAGCGTGACTTTCGATCCACAATCGTTAGTAGACACGAATGACCACGTTTGCCTTCGACGAGATCGCGCTCCCAGTGCCCTAGTTCGGTTCTTTGATTTGCCTCTTCGGTTCTCTCGGAAATGCGTTTTTTTTGGCCGGGCGATGGCATTACACCGCGTCTACGCCGTATCCCATAGCGCCTTTTCCTCCTACCGAAACGACGTAAGCAGCGATGAAGCGGATCTCCAAATCGCGAACACTGGTAGACATAGTTATAAATGCTTTGATGGCTGATCTTCACGCCCCATTCGGCTTCCAGACGCGCGGAGATTTGCTGGGGACTCCAAAGGCTGATTAGCTTTTCCCGAATCGCGAGCTCCAACTCATCTCGTATTTTCTTCCGATCTGAGCAGTCCCACGTGCTTGGCTTCCTGCCCTCCGCAAATGCCTGCGCGCCCTTCGCAAAATATCCATGACGGCCGGAATTGCGCTTAATCTCACGGGAAATCGTTGATCGGTGAACCCCGACCTCGCGTGAAATTGCAGTACTACTTAAGCCTCTGGATAAAAATTGCTCGATGTCGTAACGCTTAAACTTGGTCAGGTGATGGAAGCACCTTCTCATAAAGGATCTCCTTTCTGCAGCACACAGAAAGAGTATCGCTTCCGTCGCCTGACTTTATTTTTTCAACCGTTTGGTTGTTGCATTTGGATTTTTGAAATCGCCAATGAGAGGAGAGCTTACGCGTGAGTAGCCCCAGACAACTCGAATTCTTCAAGAAACCCGCGTTGGAATACGGTGGGGGATTGGAGCGTGGACGGCGAAAGACCTTTCGCCCGTTCGATTCCAAACGTCCAGTGCACGTCGTGATGCGTGCTGGGCGGGCGAGAGGGGCTTGGTCCCTTTTGCGTCCGGCGAACCGGAAAGCCGTCGATGGGATCGTACGCGTCTACGCGAAACGTTTTCGCGTGCGCGTGATGGAATTTCAAAACGTCGGGAATCACCTGCATCTTCTCGTGCAGGCGTCGAAGCGCGAGGATTTCCGCTCGTTTATGCGCACGATTCCCGCGCAGATCGCGACGAGGGTCACGGGTGCGAGGAGAGGCAAAGCACTCAAGCCGATTCCGGCGGGCGACGGGGAGATGGGGATTTCATGCGGCAGGCTTCCACAAGGAGCGCGCGGAGCCAAAGGTAAAACGAGCGAAAATCGGAGCGCGGCGGAGGAGAAACGAAGATTCTGGGACGGTCTCGTCTACTCGCGCGTCGTTCACTGGGGCCGCGACCTGCTCGGATTGCGCCACTACCTCACGAAGAACGCGTTTGAAGGCGATGGGATCGAGCTTTTGACCGCATCTGGCGTTACGAAGAGATTTTATATCCGGAACGGAAGGCTCATCGTTTAAAACGCGGGAGCGCCGCGCCTTTAACCGTTTCAACGCATTTGTTATCTCTAAGCCGGAGACCACGATTGAAAATTCTCATTACCGGCGCAACAGGTTTGATCGGCTCGCGCTTATCTCGACAATTACACGACCTCGGGCACGAGATCGTTATCACGAGCCGCGATCGCGAACGCGCCATCGCGAAGCTTCCGTTCGCGCGCGACGTCGTCGAGTGGGATCCTGTTCGCACGCCGGCGCCGGCTGCGGCTTTTGCAGGAGTCGAGGCCGTCGTGAATCTCATGGGCGAACCGGTCGCTGGCCGCTGGACTGCCGGCCGCAAGCGCGCGATCCGCGATTCGCGCGTGCTTGGAACGCGAAATCTTGTCGAAGGGATGCGTGGCGCCAGGCAGTCTGTGACGGGCACTCGGAATCTCGTGGCGGGAATGCGAACGGCGGCGGAATCTTCGCCGAATTCGATGTTGCCGGAGGCTCTCGTATCCGCTTCCGCCATCGGCTACTACGGCGAAGGCGGCGACCGCGTGCTTGCCGAAGATTCACGGCCCGGAGAGGATTTTCTCGCTCGAGTTTGCGTGGATTGGGAAGGCGAAGCAGCGCGTGCCGTCACCGCGGGCGCGCGCGTGGTCATCATGCGCACTGGCCTCGTGCTTGCGCGCGAAGGGGGAGCGCTCGCAAGCATGCTTCCGATTTTCAAAGCGGGGTTCGGCGGGCGGCTTGGCAGCGGAAGACAATGGATGAGCTGGATCCACGTCGACGATCTCGTCGCCCTTTACGTTGAAGCGCTTACGAACCCGGCTTTTGAAGGCCCGCTCAACGCCGTGGCGCCCGGTCCCGTCACCAACTCCGAACTCACTGAGACTCTTGCCCGCGCGCTTCGCCGGCCCGCGGTTCTTCCCGCGCCGGCGTTCGCGCTCAAACTCGCGTTGGGAGAAATGGCGGGCGCGGTTTTGGAAAGCCAGCGCGTGATTCCGCGGGCCGCGGTAAGCGCGAGCTTCCGCTTCAAGCACGAAACACTTGAAGCCGCGCTGCGCGCGTTGCTGAAGGGGTAAGGAAGGGGAGTTTCGGACTCGGTTAGCGGTTGGCGGTATCGGTTCCAGTAACGGTTCCGGAGCTGCCGTTTACGGGGACCTCGGATTATTTTTCTTCGGGGCGCAGAACGCGCGCGGCGACCTCGGGCACTTCCATGACCTCGACGCGATCGTAGCGGAAATCCCCCGGGGTGGCCCTGCGGGCGGGTTTGCCTGCCGCCGGCACGAACGGCGAGCGCGCGAGCGAGCTTTTGAGCGGCGGAAGGCTCGAGCCGCGGCCGTTGTATTCTTCCATCATCTGCTTGAGCGATTTTTTGTCGCGAAAAACGCGCGTTCCTTTGCGCGTGGTCTGAATGTTTTTCGAGGGAAGTGCTGCGCGCAGGCGCTGCCCGATCGTCGGCGGCTTCGCGATCGCCTTCGGAGCGGGCAAGGCGTGCCCTGCCGCCGTCGCCGCGCGACCCGCGGCGCCAGCAACGGCCGCGCGGTCCAGCGCGGCGCCAGCAACGGCCGCGCGGGCGGGTGCCGCGGCTTGTTTCGCGGCGAAGCGGGTGAGCTCGGCCCATTCCCGGTCTTCCGGACCGAGTGCGGCGGCTCCGTCGTCGAGAAGACCCAGTGGCTTGATGCGCGGTTTCGCGTTCTCGTTCATGTGATCCACCCCGTTTTCAATCCGTGAAACTTCGAAGCGAGCTCCTTCGCTCCGCAAAAGCCGTCGATGAAATAAACTTCCGAAAAACCGAGCTTCGAAACCTTCTCGCGGATGCGCTCCGCCCGGCGCGCCGATCCGTCCGCGGCAGTTCGCTTTCCAGTGCCGACGCAGAGAAGATTTCTGCTGCCGTGATGATAGCGAACGGGAATCAGCGTGAACTCGCCGTCGGCGCCTGAAATTTTTCCTTGGATGATGAGGCGGGAGAGAAGGCCGCAAAGCCTCCAGTCCAGCAGTCCGGTGGTTCCCTTAAGCGGCCGTTCGCTCCCCGAAACCGGTATGACGAGGAGCGCGCCGGCCGACAAACCTTTCAAATACCGATCCAGGGAATCGGAGGGCCCTAACATAGGAATAGTTTAAGAAGGCTTCGCGATCCTGTCCAGAAGCCCGTTTACGAAGGATGGGGAGTCTTTTTCCCCGTAGGCTTTGGCGAGCTTCACGGCCTCGTTAATGGCCACGCTCTTGGGGATATCCGGCCGGAACAGAATCTCGAACGCCGTCAGCCGCAGGATCGAGAGATCCACGCGCGGCATGCGTTCGATCCGCCAGTGCGTGGAGAGCCTCGAAATCGTTCCGTCCAAGATGGGAAGATTTTTCCCGACTCCCTCGACGACTTCCCATGAGTAGTCATCGACCGAATAAGAGAAACTCGCGCAGAACTGCTCGAACGCCGCCTTGTCGAACGCATGTTCGGCGCGCGGGGGGCCGTCGGGCAGCGGTTCGGGAAGGCTGCCGTAAAGAAACTGGAACGCGATGATTCGTGCCTTCTGGCGAGTCGGGCCGCTCATTTTTCTTCTCCGCTCACTTTTCTTCTTTCTCGGGGTTTGCGAACTCAAACATCATCTCGTCGTCCGACTCGGGCGGCTGCGGGGTTTCCTTGAGGTCGGCGACGAATTCCTCGACATCCTTGAACTCACGGTAGACGCTCGCGAAGCGGATGTAAGCGACCGTGTCGAGCTGGTGCAGCGCCTGCATGACGAGCTCGCCCACGGCGCGCGAGGGGAGCTCTTTCACGCTGAACGCGGCCATGCGCCGCTCGATCCGCGTCACCGTTTTCTCGATTTGCGCCGTCGTGATCGGGCGCTTCTGGCACGACTTCTGGATACCGATGAAAATCTTGTCGCGGTTGAACGGCTCGCGGCGGCCGTCTTTCTTGATGATCATGGGCATGATCGCCTCGACGCGCTCGTAGGTCGTAAAGCGCCCCTGGCACGCAAGACATTCGCGGCGCCTGCGCGTGATGTCGCCGGTCTGGTTGATTCGCGAGTCGATGACTTTATTCTCCATCGAGGAGCAGCTTGGGCAGCGCATTCCTTATTCCTTGAAAAGCGGAAAGCCCGCCGCGAGTTCCCGCACGCGCGCGGCGATCGAAGCCAAATTCCGCTCATTCTTCATTTCGCGGATCGCCTCGTCGATCCATTCCGCGATCGTGCGGATCTCGGCCGCGCCAAACCCACGCGTGGTCAACGCCGGAACGCCGACGCGGATGCCGCTCGTGATGAACGGGCTTTTCGTGTCGAACGGCACCGCGTTCTTGTTCACCGTAATGCCGGCGCGCTCAAGCGCGTGCTCGGCGTCTTTTCCGGTGATGCCTTTTCCCGTGAGATCAACGAGAACGAGATGGTTGTCGGTGCCGCCCGAAACGAGGTGATAACCCCGGGCCACGAGTGTTTCGGCCAACGCGTCGGCATTCACGCGAATCCGCGCGCAGTATTCCTTAAACGACGGTCTTAGCGCCTCGCCGAAGGCCACGGCCTTGGCGGCGATCACGTGCATGAGCGGGCCGCCCTGAATGCCCGGAAAGATCTGGCTGTTGATGCCCTTAAGATCCTCGTTCGAGCAGAGAATGAATCCTCCGCGCGGACCGCGCATCGTCTTGTGCGTCGTCGACGTCACGACGTGGGCGAAGGGGAGCGGGCTTGGATGTTCGCCCGCGGCCACGAGGCCCGCGATGTGGGCCATGTCCACGACGAGCTTGGCGCCGACCGAATCGGCGATGTCGCGAAAGCGGGGAAAATCCAGGACGCGCGGATAAGCGCTCGCGCCCGCGATGATCGCCTTGGGTTTTTCGCGGCGGGCGATGTCGGCAAGCTCGTCGTAATCGATGCGGCCCGTGTCTTGCCGCACGCCGTAGAACACGATCTGAAAAAGTCTGCCCGAGAAATTCACGGGGCTTCCGTGCGTGAGGTGCCCGCCGTGCGCGAGGTTCATGCCGAGGATTTTATCGCCGGGCTTCATGAACGAGAAATAGGTGGCCATGTTCGCCTGCGAGCCGCTGTGGGGCTGGACGTTGGCGGCCTCGGCGCCGAAAATCGCCCGCACGCGCGCGATCGCGAGATTCTCGATTTCATCGACGAACTCGCAGCCGCCGTAATAGCGCTTGCCGGGATAGCCTTCGGCGTATTTGTTCGTGAGCACGCTTCCCTGCGCTTCGAGCACCGCGGGCGAGACGTAGTTCTCCGAGGCGATCATCTCGAGCCGTTCGAGCTGGCGGCGTTCTTCCTCCGTGATGGAGCTTGCGACCTCGGGGTCGGCGCTCTCAAGATTTGGACGGTTTGTGATGGGGATGGTTTGGGAACTTGGTGTCGTGTGTTTCATGCGCGCTAGCTTCAAGCTCCCTGATTTTTTGCACCCGTTCGGCGTGGCGGCCGCCCTCGAACTCCGACGCGAGCCAGGCTTCGACGATTTCTTTAGCATATTCGGGCGCCAGAATGCGAGCGCCGAGGCACAGCACGTTCGCGTCATTGTGCCGCCGCGATAGACGCGCGGCACACTCGGATTCCACGACCGCCGCGCGCACACCCTTGATCTTATTGGCCGTGATCGACATTCCCACGCCCGTGCCGCATACCAGCACGCCTGCCGGGGCCTTGCCCGCTGCGACCGCCTCGGCCACTTTTTTCGCGAAATCCGGGTAGTCGACGCGGTCGGTACCGGTCGGTCCAAGATCCTTCCAGTCGATGTCTGGGAGCGCGTGCTTTAGGTATTCCTTCAGCGGAAATCCCGCGTGGTCGCTTGCGATGGCCAGAGAAGAGGCCAGAGAGGTGGCCAGAGTCTTTTCGCCGCTCATATGCCTTCTACCTTAGCACGAAATTCCGGAACAGGCGCGCCATGACCGCCACGACCACGAGGAAAAGCACGACGGAGTACGCGGAGATCAACCCGTAGGCCGTGGCTAAAAACAGGTACCAGTACACCATGCCGATGTGGAACACGCTGCTCATCACCAGCAGAATGATGAGGAAGGTGAGCGCGCCTCCCAGAATGAGCAGAGAGTTGATGATCTTGCCCTCGACGCGACGGCGCGCTTTTAGTCCCGCCCAGAGATACGCGGGTGGCAGAAGAAGCAGCACCGCGAGGTACGTGTTCTTGAGCATCGCGGCCGCGATCACGATCGAAATCAACAAGGCGTGGATGGCCCTGCGAATTTCGGGCTGGTCGGCGTAGTCTTCGCCTTCGAGAAAAATCTTCTTGAAGATCCAGTAAACCAGCCCGACCGCGACGGCCACGCAGATCATCGCGATGAAGTTCGGCGAATACAAAAACGGGGATTTTTGCGTCGCCGGAAAATTCTCGAACTGCTGGATCACGCGAAGGTAGGGGAGCAGGATCATCACCATATAGCCCATCAAAAACGCTCCCAACAAGAGCAGTACTCCCTTAACCTCGCCATAAAGGATTCTTTTCAGCTCTTTTCTGGAATGCATCCGGAACGCACCCCGGAACTGCGTGACCGTTAGGGTGAGAAACGGCACGAACGCGAGCAGATGCAGGAGTGTCACCACCCAGCCCTCGACGTAGCTGTCGCGGGTGACCTTCCAGTAAGACGAGTTTCGGAAATCGGCGGGAATCTTCGCGAGCGCGTTTAAGCTTCGGATCAGGCGTTCAGACGCTTTTCCGAAATCGCCCATCGACTCCGGCCGGACCGCTTCCGCCACGTCGCGCGGGGTGTGGTGGTAGTAGGTCATCTCGCGCGTGAAGTCGGGCATTTGGCCGACCCAGTTGAAGGCGGGGATGCCGGCCGCGAGAAATTCCCCGTGGTCGGCAGCCGGGATCAAAATCGCGCGCTGGATGTGCTCCATGACGTTCCTGAAATCGACCGCCTCGACGGAGCGAAGCGAGCGGATCGAATCGAGCGCCATCTCGCGCAGCCAGAGCGGCGTGTAGCCTTCCTTCAAACCGTCGGAAAGCGTCAAAATCGAAACCTGTTTTTCGGGTGCTACGAAATCGAAGTTGATCACGGCGATGATCTGTCCCGCGCGGTCGAAGTGCCGGGCAAACTGATGCGCGCCCCAGAACGCGCCGAACTCCTCGCTGTCGGTGAGCAGGAAGATGAGCGTACGGTCAGGATTTTCCTTGGCAAACACGCGCGCGAGCTCGAGCACGACGCCCACGCCGGAGGCGTCGTCCATCGCGCCCTCCACGGTGGTTTCCGCGACGTCGTAGTGGGCTGCCACGACGACGATCTCCTCGGGGAACCGCGCGCCGCGCTTTTCGGCGTAGATGTTTTCGAGATCGGTGTAGTGCTCGCCGGCGATGACTTCCGAGAACGGCATCCCCTTGGGCGCGTAGCCGTAGCCGCGCAGTGTTTCTTTGAGAAACAGCGCCGCCTTTCTGCGGCTATCGCTCCAGGTGACGCGATTCGGAAAATCCTTCGAGAGCCGCACCATCAGCTCGTGCGCGTTGCGCTCGTCGAAGCGAAGCGGACCCGCGTCGATCGGCAGGCGCTCGATGCGCTTGAGCCAGAGCCCTAGGAGCAGCACGGCGGCCACGATGCAGGCGAGAATCGTTCTTACGTAGAGCTTTCCCGAAGCTGGACGGATCGCGTTGCGCGGGTTTGCCGGCGTCATCGTGAAACATGCTATCATGAAAGGCGCCACGGCGGGATACCATGACGATGAACTACGAGAATTTCTCCGAGATCCTCGCTCGAGAGCGGCTGCCCGCCGCGATCGTTGACCTCGATGCGTTCGACCGAAACCTCGTGAAGGTTCGCGAAATCGCCGCGGGCATCGACCCAAGCAAGAAAATCCGCATCGCCACGAAATCGGTGCGCGTGCCGGCGCTCATCGCGCGCGCGCTCAAAGCGGGGCCGCCGTTTTCGGGGCTTATGACGTATTCCGCCGGGGAGACCGCATGGCTTGCATCCGCGTTGGAAGCCGAGGGTGGCGGCGAGGGGGGGGCCTGCGCGTGCGATTTTCTGCTGGCTTATCCGACGGTGCAGCCAAGTGATCTTCAGGCGTTGCGCGAAGCCCACGAGCGCGGCGCGCGCGTGCGCATGGTCGTGGATTCGCCCGCGCACATCCGTGCCGTGGCGGCGGCCATGAAGGGGGCCGCTCGCCCGTTTCCGGTCGTGCTTGAGATCGACGGCTCGCTGCGATTCTTATCCGGGAAAGTGCATCTTGGCGTGCGCCGCAGCCCCATCCGCTCGGTGGAAGCGTTGATGCAAGTTGTGAATGAGCTCGGACGCCATTCCGAGCTGCGCTTCGGCGGCCTCATGCTCTATGAGGCGCAGGTCGCCGGCCTGACTGACCGCAACCCGTTCAAGCCGCTGCTCAATCCCATCGCGCATTTTGTGCGCGTGCTTTCGGTGAAGCGCGTGGCGAAGCTTCGAAAAGCGGTTTCCGAGGCCTGCGCGCGCCGCGGGCTAGCTCTTGACGTGTTCAACGGCGGCGGCACGGGAAGCCTGCGCACAACCGCGCGCGAGCCGTGGGTGAGCGAGGTGAGCGTGGGCTCGGGGCTCTTTTCGCCGCATTTGTTCGATTATTATTCGGACATCCGCTTTGAGCCGGCGTGTTTTTTCGCGTTGCAGGCCGTGCGTTCTTCCGACCCGGGGTTGATCACTTGCCTCGGCGGCGGCTATATCGCAAGCGGTGAGCCGGGATGGGACCGCGTGCCGCGCCCCTGGCTGCCCGCCGGCTCGAAGCTCGTTGGTACCGAGGCCTGCGGAGAGGTGCAGACTCCGTTGCGGCTAGCCGATGGCCAAACCGTCATTCCCGGCGAACCCGTGATCTTTCGGCACGCCAAAGCCGGCGAACTCATGGAGCGGTTCAATGAGGCGCTGCTTGTTTCCGGCGGAAAAATCGTCGGGCGCGAGAAAACTTATCGCGGGATGGGGTTTAGTTTTTTCTG
>JACPKS010000103.1 GCA_016186905.1 Deltaproteobacteria bacterium | reverse complement strand
TCGGTCACGCGCAAGACGTCGTTTCTCGTCGCGGGCAATGAGGCGGGAAGCAAGCTCGAGAAAGCGAAGGAATTCGGAATCCCGGCGCTGACCGAAGAGGAGTTCCTCAAGAAAGCCGGTGGCGCTTGAGGATCAGCCGCGAATGGATCGCCCACGCGTTCTTCACCCTTGTCGAACACGGCGCGATCCGCGTTTTGGACGCGCTCACCACACTCGTGCTCATTCGGATCCTGGGGGGCTTGCACTTCGGGATGTTCTCGGTTTACCAGAGCTGGGTCGGGCTGGTGCTTCTCGTGCTTCCCTATGCGGAGCTCTCTCTTTACCGCGATTACGGAACGCTGAAGGCGACCGGCGAGCTCGGACCGCAGCTCGCCACGTTCAAAACCTATAATTTCATCAAACTCGCCCTCGCCGCGGCCATCGCGATGTCGCTCGCTCTCCCCGAAAAAGGCGACATCTATTCCGCCAGGATCTCGTTGCTTGGATTCGCGATGGCGCTTCCTCTTTCGCAGTCGTTTTACGGTTTCATGCGCGACCCGCTGCGCTTCGAGCGTCAGCAGCACCTGGTGGCGATGGTCAGCTCCGTGCAGAAGATCTGCCTCATCGGCGCGATGATCGCGGCTTTTTATTCGTATCCCGGAAACGTGCCGGTTCTCTTCGGCGGCGCGATGGCGGTTTACGTGGTGTTCGCGTTCGTTTGGGCGAAGGCCGCGCGCAACGTCGTTCCGCGGGCGCGGCAGTCGCTTCGTGAATTCGCGGGCAGGCTGAAGAAAATCATGCGGGGAACGGTGCTCTGGATCCACGTCAACGGAGTCATCACCGGAACGGTGCTCACCCTGGACATCCTGATGCTGAACGCCGTGAAGGCGGATCTCGAGGAAATCGGCCGCTATTCCATCGCGCTCAAGGCGGCTGGTTTTTTTCAGCTCATTCCGATGGCGCTCGCGAACTCGTTCGGCGTTTATCTCGGAAAGTGGCAGCACTCGCAGAATCCTCGAAAAGAGCAGAAAGCGATGTACGCGCTTGTCGCGGTCTTTTCGGCGATGTGTTTCGCGCTGTTTAAGGTCGCCTACCATTTCGGGATGCCGATTCTTGATTTCATCGGAAAACACAAGATCACCGGCGATGCGTTCACGCGCGTGATGCAATACTACTACTGGCAGATGTTCGGTTTGATGCTCATGTCGGCGGCGTTTCCGCTCAGCACTTATCTCGGCGCGCGCGCCCCGCTCAAAAAAATCACCGTGCAAATATTCATACCGTGGTTTCTTTTCGCGGCGCTGACGTACCGGATCGCCGCGGGCCACGGTCTGTTGTACGCCGCCCGCGCGAACGTCGTGACTTACGGCGCGCTTTGCGTTGGAATGGTCGTCTTTTATCTCGTGAATCGCCGGACGTTCGAAAAGGGGAAGGGCGCATGAGCGATCGCGCAACCCTCGTCGTCGCGATCATGCCGACGTATAACCGCCGCGAGATGATGGCCCGCGCGGTCGAATCGGTCTTCGCGCAGACGCGGCGGCCGGATATTTTTCTGGTTCTGGATCATGCGTCGTCGGACGGAAGCGCGGAAGAGCTTGCGCGACTGGCCGGCTCGAAGCCGATGGATTTTCGAATTCTCACCAAGACCGGGAATATCGGCGCGAGCGGCGCGATGCGCTTTTTGATCGACGAGGCGCTCAAGCTCAAACCCGATTGGATCTGGTTCATGGACGACGACGCGGCGGCCGAACCGCGTGCCCTTGGGGCGCTTCTCGATGCGCCCGAGAGCCGCGATTCGAGCGTGATGCTTTTGGAATCCACGGTCGTCGATGGCAATGGCGTGTGGACCGAGGCCAATCGTCCGGCGATTTTCAAGCCCGAGACGTTTGAGTTCGAAGGATTACCCGAAAACGCCCTCGATTCGGGGCGTGCCCTCGAGGTGCACACGGGCGGGTACTGCGGCTGGTTCGCGCGCCCGAAGTGCTTCGAGGAGTTCGGATATCCGCGCGATGACTTTTATTTTTGGTTCGACGACATCGAGTACGTGGTTCGCGTTTCGCGAAAAAGCAAAGTTTACCTGATTCCCGGCTCGCGCATCCGCCACTACGCGACCTCGCTCGTGCCGCACGAAAGGCGCTGGCCGTTTTCGGGGCCGCTGCCGAAAATTCCCTTACAACACCTGGAACGGTATTTTTACTGGAACCGCAACTGGCTCTGGTTCGCGAAGCAGTGGCTTCCTCGCGCGAAATATGCGACCTTCTGGCTGAAGCACGTCGCGCGCGGGATTGCGGCACCCGTGCTGTTTCATCAGGACCATCTTGCCCGGCGCGCGCGCCTCGTGTTGATGGCAGGGCTTGATGCGCTTCGCGGAAGACTGGGAAAGAGGCCGGGGGTCGAATGAAGAACAAGACGGTATTCGCGTGTCAGAATTGTGGCGCGCAGTTTCCGAAGTGGATGGGCAAGTGCCCCGACTGCCAGCAGTGGAATACTCTCGTTGAAGAAGCCTACGCCGAGCAGCCCGCGACCGCCGCGCAGGCAAAGGGGCACGCGGCGTTTCGCCAGTCGCTTCGCGATGATTCCGCCGAAAACCGCCCGTTTCGCCTCGACGAAATCGAAGAGAAGGAAGGTTTTCGCTTTCCCACGGCGTATGCCGAGCTCAATCGCGTGCTGGGCGGCGGGGTCGTGCCTGGAAGCCTGGTTTTGATCGGGGGCGATCCGGGAATCGGAAAGTCGACGATCCTCATGCAGGGCTTCACGGGACTCAAGGAACTGCGCGATCGCCCGATTCTTTACGTCTCGGGCGAAGAGAGCGCGAAGCAAATCAAACTCCGCGCCGCGCGCCTCGGGATGAAAGATTCGAATTTTCTCGTTCATGCCGAGAACAGCTTCGAGGCGATTCTTGAAACCGTCCAGAAGGTGAAACCGGCGATTCTCATCGTCGACAGCATTCAGACGGTGTTTTCGACGCAGGTCCAGTCGGCGCCCGGAAGCGTGTCGCAGGTGCGCGAGTGCACCGCGCGACTGATGGTGACCGCGAAGACTCTGGGAGTCGCGACGTTTCTCGTGGGTCACGTCACGAAAGACGGCTCGATCGCAGGCCCCAAAGTGCTCGAGCACATGGTCGACACGGTATTGTATTTTGAGGGCGCGACCCACAACGCGTATCGCATTCTTCGCGCGGTGAAGAACCGTTTCGGTTCGACCAACGAGATCGGCGTGTTTGAGATGACCCAGGCCGGGCTTCGCGAAGTCACGAATCCTTCCGAAATTTTCCTGCAGGAGCGTCCGGTAAACGCCGCGGGCACCGTCGTTGTTTCGGCGATCGAAGGGTCGCGCCCTATTTTGGTTGAAGTGCAGGCGCTGGTGAGCTCTTCGAATCTCGCGACTCCTCGGCGCACAACGCTTGGAATCGATCACAACAAAGTTTCGCTTTTGATCGCGGTCATCGAGAAGAAGCTCGGGTTGCCCCTGTACGGCCACGATATTTTCGTGAACGTCGCGGGCGGCATCCGGCTCGACGAGCCCGGCGCCGATCTCGGCGCGGCGTTGGCTCTCGCGAGCAGCCATCGCAACAAGCCGCTTAACCCGAAGCTTCTCGTGTGCGGCGAAGTGGGATTGACGGGCGAAGTCCGTCGCGTCTCGCAGCTCGATCTGCGCCTGAGCGAAGCCGAAAAGCTGGGCTTCGAATCGGCGATCGTGCCCAAGTCGAGTCTTGAGGCGTTGGAAAAATCGGGGTTCAAGCCGCGCAAGCTCGAGATCCATGGCGTGCGCACGCTCGGTGAAGCCGTTGAGCGGGTTTTGTCGTGATTTCCTAACCGCACTAAACTTGGAACCCCTCTCGCTTTGCGGCTTCGGTGAGCCTTTCGTCCAGACAAAGAAAAACGACCCGCGAAGGACTGTCGGTGCCAAGCCGGGCTGAGGCGAGCTGAATGGCGTCTCCGGGTCTGAGCTCGTAGATTTTCTGGAGATGAAGCGCGGTATCGAGCGCATTTTGATCGAGCGGAAGCAGGAACGCCTTTTTCCTGAAATCAACTCCAAAGAGGCGAGCTTGGTCCGCTTCTCTTGGATTCAGTGTCCGCTCCGAGAGTCGCCGCTGAATTGCAGACTCGAATTCAAGCGGGGTGATCATCGACGTGTAGGCGGTTGAACTGCCTTGTTCCGCGACAAGATCTCTAACCTTGGTGCTATGTTTTTCCGTGATCAAAAAAGCAAAAAGAGCGGAAGTATCCCAGTACAGCACTACTCTTCGTCCCGAATTTTTCGCATTAACCTGGCGGCATCTTCGCCCTTGATCTTCGTTTTGATGGGAGGATGCTCTTTGAGAAAATCGCCCCAATTAACGGGAGCAACGTGACTTTGGAACGCGGGGCCGATCTTAGCGATCTCTTTCCCGTGCGATGTCACCAATACTTGCTCGCCGTTTTCAACAATCTCCAAATAATGGGACAGTTCCGCTTTCAAAGTTGCTACGTTAACTTTGACCATAGCTCATAATAGTCATATTTATGGTCATAAGTCAAATCAAACTTCGCTGATCCCGAGAAGCCGTTCGGCTAAAATATGTTGACTAAACTCCTAAAAACACGTTAATATTAGGAGTATGTTCCAGAGACTATGTCGCCCCTCCGCTTCCGGAAGTTTTTTTCTTTTCGGAGCCAGGGGTACGGGAAAGTCGACTCTTCTTTCTGGACTGAATTTCCTGAAGGACTCTCTCTATCTCGATTTGCTTCAGCCGGACATCGAGGAGCAGTATTCCCTGCGTCCCGAGCTTCTTGAGGAGAACGCCGCCGCGCTCCGCGCCGGCAACTGGATCGCGATCGATGAAGTTCAGAAGATTCCAAAACTTCTCGATGTCGCCCATCGACTGATCGAAAGTAAGAAAATTCGTTTCGCTCTTTCCGGCTCCAGCAGCCGGAAACTCAAGAGAGGCGGGGCGAATCTGCTCGCGGGAAGGGCTTTCGTGTTTTCGCTTTTTTCGCTGACTGCGGCTGAACTTGGGGACCGTTTCGATTTGGATGGCGCGATGCACTGGGGCACGCTGCCGAAAATCTTTGAGCTCGGTTCTGATCAGGACCGGGCGCGATTTCTTCGCGCCTATGCCCATACCTACGTCAAAGAGGAAATCCTGGTCGAGCAGCTCGTGAGGAACCTGGATCCATTTCGGCTTTTTCTGCCGATCGCGGCCCAAATGAACGGGAAAATCCTGAATTACAGCAATGTCGCGAAAGATACGGGCGTCGATTACAAAACCGTGCAGCAGTATTTCTCGATCCTGGAGGATACGTACCTGGGTTTTTTCCTGCGCCCTTACTCCAGGTCGGTCCGGAAAGTTCAGATCCAGAGCCCCAAGTTTTATTTCTTCGATCTCGGGGTGAAGAGAAGCCTGGAGAACCGCTTGACCGTGCCACTCGTTCCCCGAAACTCCGAGTATGGCGATTCATTTGAATCCTGGTTCATCAACGAGTGCGTCCGACTGAACCAGTATCGCGAGACCGATTTCCAGTTCAGCTTCCTGCGAACCAAGGACGACGCCGAAATCGACCTCATCGTCGAGAGGCCGGACCGCACGACCGCTCTCGTCGAGATCAAATCGAGCGACGTCATCGATGAGAGGGGCGTCAAAAGCCTTCTGCACTTTGCCGGCGATTTTCCAAAAGCGGAACTCTATTGCGTGAGTCGCGTCAAGCGGGCTCAGAAGATCGGAAAAGCGTGGGTGCTGAACTGGAAGGAAGGCTTGCGAGAACTGGGATTGATGGGGAGTTAGGTGATGTAATCGGGAATGAGGCCATCCATCTCATTGGGGTCAAGCGGCGTTGCTCCAGGCGGATACTTGATTTCGAATTTACTCACCTTGGCTCCCAAATACGGGAGTCCATCTTGGATTTCAGCTCAATGACGAGCCGGTCAATCTGGTTTTCGCTGTCAGCGGCGTCGCCTCCCTGCTTCTCCAGACACATGGAGTGCTCGATCTTTCTGAGCAGGTCGGCTGCCAGCGCCCGTGCCTTCGTCGAGACGATGGAATCAAGATCGTTGAAGGGTTCGCTGGGTACTAAGGCATAGACAAGTTTGCAGTTCATCGCCTGAGCCGCCTTCTGAATGAGCTCAAGAGTCGCCTTGCCCTGTGCTTCGCGCTTTTCGAGCATGACTAATGTTGCCTGAGCGACTCCGAGCATTTGGGCAAGCTGCCGCGTATTGATGCCCAGCGCTCCGCGGATGGCTTTGATCCAGCCCGATTGGGGCACTTGTTCTTGGCGTAGAGCGAGCCACGGTCGAAGCCGCTTCTCGATGATCCGTCTCTGATTGAAGAGGTTCTTTTTATTCGTTTTCATGTCTTTAATGTTAGCCTATAAGCTGTCATATAATCCTTATACTTTTAAGAATAATGCTTAATATCAGTAACTTAATCTTGGAAGTCTGATCTAGTACCGATGCGAAACCACAAAAAAATAATACTTTACTAAATTTGTCAAAAATCAGATAGTTAGTAAAGTGGGGTTTATTTTGAGGGGTGAGTGTCAGCGAACACATGCCCTCTCTTAAGGCGCGGTATTGTGGAACGTTTGCGAGGACGGCTTAAGTGGATTTAAGGCACGATACATTCATATCGTGGGTAGCGGCGTGTGCCGTGGTCGTCGCCGCATGTTTTTTACAGGCATGCAACATGCCCAGTTCTGAAGACCTGTCCGCGGTCACGGGAGCAAACGAAACGACGGCGACAACGACAACGGTTGCAACGCCGGTCGTGGTCAATGGGCCTCTGGGTGATTCCGCGCTCGCTTTCAGTCCACAATCTTTTGCTTTTGGAACGCTCGTGACGAATTCAGGCTCGGCTACGAAGTCTTTCGTCGTGACCAACACATCGACCTACACGCTCGTTCTCGGAACGATCACCGGTGTAAATACGAACTTTTCGCTGACGGCAAATACCTGCACGAATGGATTCTCCATGGTTTCAAATGCAACCTGCGCGTTTACCGTTCGGTTCGCGCCGGCCGTGAGCGGGAATCTTTCGGCGGCGATTACGATTCCCTATGATGTGGTGTCGGCGAGCAATCAGTTTTCTTCCCTTTTAAGCGTCACGGGCGCCGGTACGACGCTGACCGGTTTTGCGGGATTGGACGCCATCAACAATCAAACTCCGACCACGATGCAACTCAACTGGACGGATGTCGCGGGAGCAGCCACCTATCAGGTTTACAATACAGACAGCGGAACGCCGGCGCTTCTTGCCTCTGTCATTTCAGCAAATCTCGTTTCGGGCATTGGTTGCGCGGCAGGGAGCTGCAGTTATACGGCAACCGGCCTTTTGCCTTCGACTTCCCACGCCTATCGGGTGCTTGCTTCCGATTTTTTGGGAGTGCAGAGCATAAACACCCACGATGTCACATCCCAAACCACCGCGGATTTTCTTGACATCACCGGCGCCGCATCCGCGATCGCCGGCGCGTGCACGCCCTTGACGGTTGCGCTGACGCTAGCGGACCACGTCACCCCGGAAACCGTCCAGGCGAACACGTCGATCGCGATCAGCGGTTTGGGTAGCGGCACGATCCACGGCGACAACACCTGCGGCACTTCGATCGCAAGCCCCGTCGTCATCGCAAGCGGCACCAGTTCAACCACGTTTTATTTCAAAGACAACGTGGCTGAAAGCCTCGCCTTGAGCGCTACCCGCAGTCAGAATTCGAGCACGACCAAGGCGTTTACGGTCAATCCTTCTCCTGCGGTTGCCTCTGTCGTCTACGCAGCCGCTCCCGCAACCGCTTACACCGCGAGCAGCGCGACTCCGATGACGGCCTTTACCGTCGCGATCAAGGACTCGTTTGGCAACGTCGTCACGACCAATGATTCCGCGACAGTCACCCTATCGCTCGCTACAGGCTCCGGAACGCTTGTTCCGCTTTCCGGTACTTTGACGAAAACCGTTTCCCACGGCGTCGCGACTTTTGACGGCGTCACTTATACGAAAGCCGAAACGATCACGATCAAAGCGACCGAGAATGCGTCGGGGAGTCAATACAACGTTACTAGTTCCGGTATCGCGGTTAATCCTTCCTCGATTGCCTCCGTGGTCTATGCCGTTGCGCCCGCGGCAACGCAAACGGCAAGCAGCACTCCCATGTCGACGTTTACGGCTGAGCTAAAAGACGCGTTCGGCAACGTCATCACGACCGACAGCTCAACCACGATCACCGTGTCGCGCGTAGCCGGCAGCGGCGCTTTGGGCGGCACCGTAACCAAAACCGTTTCAAGCGGCGTTGCGACTTTTGACGGCGTCACTTATACGAAAGCCGAAACGATCACGATCAAGGCGACCGAGAATGCGTCGGGCAAGAACGTCACAAGCGGCTCCATCACGGTAAATCCTGCGGCCTTTTCGCTCTCCCAAAGTCGGCTCAGCTCCGCTGCCAGCGTGAACTCAGGCGCTTCGATGACGGTCACGCTTACCGCCAAGGACGCTTTCGGCAATTCCAATCCAAGCGGGATCGCTTCGGTGGGGTTTACGTCGAGTCTCGTCGGCGGAACGGGAACGTACGGTACCGTGACGGATGCGGGATCCGGCGTTTACACCGCGGCTTTTACGGGAATTGCAGCGGGAAGCGTAACTTTAGGCGCCACGATCAATGCCGGCGTAGTGACGAGCACGCCAAGCCCCGCAACCATCACGGTCAATCCTTCTCCTACGATCGCATCGGTGGTCTATGGCGTCGCTCCCTCAACGCCATACACGGCAAGCAACAGCGTCGCGATGGCGACCTTTACCGCGGCGATTGTAGACGCCAACGGCAACGTCATCACGACCAATTCCACGGCCCATATCACGGTGTTGGGAGTAGGCAGCACGACTCTTGGCGGCACTCTCACGAAAACCGTTTCAGGCGGCGTGGCCGCTTTTGACGACATCACTTATACGAAAGCGGAAACGATTCAGATCAAAGCGACCGAAGACGCATCGGGAAGCAATCTCAACGTCACGAGCGGTTCCGTCACGGTCAATCCATCTCCTACGGTCGCGTCTTTAGCTTGGGTGGTTCCGCCCGCGACGGCCTATACGGCAAGCAACACGACTCCCATGACGACGTTCACGGCCGCGGTCAAGGATTCATTCGGCAACATCATCACGACCAATTCCACGAGCCAGCTCCACTTGGGGCTAAGTCTTGGAAGCGGCTCGCTTTCCGCCACCGTCTACGTGAGCGTTTCAAACGGGATCGCGACTTTCAGCGACGTCACCTATACGAAACCGGAAACGGTCAGGCTCACGGTGGATCTCAGCCCATTCAGCGTCACGAGCTCCGACATCACGGTTACCGCCCACCTCGCATTCACCACGCAGCCGTCTTCAAGCGGCGACACGGATACGGCGCTCCCGCAACAGCCGGTAGTTGCCGTGCAAGACGGCGCTGGAGCCACCGCCGGCGGTGCTACGAATTCGATCACGCTTACGGCCTACTCCGACGGCGCGTGCACGGTGCCGGTCGCTTCGGCGCTCGCGGCCGTCGCGAATCCGCTTTCCGCGACGTCGGGTGTCGCGACGTTTTCGGGAATGAAAATTCTTAAAACGAACGTCGTTAGAATCGGGGCGAGTGCCGCGGGCATAACTTCCGCGTGTTCAAGCGCGATGGCGATCGCTGCCGGAGCGGTGAATTTAGTGCAAAGCAGTGTCGCCTGGGTTCCCGCTTCGTTGACCGCGAATAATTCAGCGACATCAAGCATCACGGTGACGCTGAAAGATGCAAACGGGAATGCCATTCCAGGTAAAACGGTGACGGCGACGAGCGATCGCGGCGCGGATACCCTTTCCGGTTCGGGCGGGTCGACGAATTCGTCGGGAGTTGTAAACCTCACTGCAAGATCATCGAGTGCCGGATCAAGCAACATCACGGTTATTGGTAACGGCTCGACGCTTAGTCCAACTGCAAAGATTTTATTCCTCTCCGCGACGCCGCTCACAGACTACCAGTCAAGGCTTTTTGACGGAGCGAACCCGGGGGACAATTCATCCTCGTTAAAATCAATCTGGAAAGATCTCGCGCGATCGGCGACGACTTACGCCGGATCGCTCTTTAATTTTTTCTTTTCGATGGAACGAGCGGATGGTCGGGAACACCGCCTAGAACTTATAGCGATGAAGTGCTCTCGGATAATCCCGTGGGCTACTGGAGATTAGGAGAAACTTCGGGAACCACCGCTTATGATATTTCAGGAAACGCTATCAATGGCACCTACGCTGGCGTTACTCTTGCGCAGACCGGAGCGCTTTCGGGCGATTCAGATACAGCGGCCTACTTTGACGGCGCAAATAGTATCGTAGATCTCGGCAATACTGCCCAACTAACAAATGTTTTTAATGCCGGAAACAAATGGACCGTATCGCTGTGGTTCAAAACTGCTCAGCTAAATGCGAATGGGCCTTGGCTTTTTAGCAAAGCTTTTACCTCCCATACTTCTCCTTATTATCAATTCGATATCCGACAATCAGCTGACGGTTCGATCTCGGCGGGACTATGGAGAAGTGACATATTTGGGAGCGCCATGGGCGCTGCCAGTGCCGTGATTCCTACAGGGGTGTGGACTCACCTAGCCGTAACAGTAGATCTTGCCACTATCTCGGCTGCATCGATGAAATTGTATATCAACGGAGGAACACCTGTAACGAGTACAGCCGATCTCACGGGCATTTACTCTAACATCGCTAGCTTCGTTACCATAGGCGCAAACAAGAATCTCTCTCCCAACACTGCTTACACTTACAATGGATTAATAGATGAGGTCGCCATTTATCCCACAGCCCTTTCCGCAGCACGTATCTTAACTCTCTACAACGCAGGACTGCATCCAGATCGTCCGCTTGTCTTCAACGGGAGCACCAGCAACTCCTACGTCGACTTCGGAACCGGCGTGAACAACAACGCTGACTTCAGTTTTGAAACCTGGATCAAGCCCGCCAACGCCGCGGCCACGGGCAAAGTCATCTTAAGCAACGGCACGACGACGAATTGGGGCGCAAGCAACGAAACGGATACGGGCCTCACCATTCGGCAGTCTGGCACCTATCCCGGAAAACTCGAACTTTATTTGGGTGAAAAAGCTGAACAATCTTATTCGCAGGCAGTGCTTGCCGATAATCCTGTCGGGTACTGGAGGCTAAACGAAACTTCGGGAACGTCAGCCAGCGATTCGTCGGGTAATGCGCAAACCGGTACATATACTAACTCGCCAACGCTTGGGCAAACGGGAGCATATTCCTCTGTAGATTCGAACGTGCATTCGGTTTTG
>JACPKS010000096.1 GCA_016186905.1 Deltaproteobacteria bacterium | reverse complement strand
TTAAAAAGGTGCCGACCTACTTTTCGTGGTGTGGTGCGCTGTAAAAATGACGAATATTTTTTACGGCGCACCACACCACGAAAAGTAGGTCGGCACCTTTTTATTCTTCTTCAGCAGATACAAGTTTCTCGATGGAAGAAGTGTAATTGCCAAGATGCGTGTTCGCCTTCCCAAAGGAGTCCTGCGCCTTGATGAGTTTCTCGCCGATATCTTCGAAGCGGTTTTTGAAATCCTCGAGATGATTGCGCGTGAGCTGGATCTTGCGGATCGTGTCTTTCACGCCGAGAGACATCTGGTGATACCTCACCGCGCTGCCGATCGCGTTGATCGAAATCGCCAGGGTATTGGGGGAGACCGGGTAAACTTTCATTTCGGCGAGCGCATTCCAGAGGTCGGTGTCGCGAACGATCTCGAAATAAAGCGTCTCGGACGGCAGGTACATCAGCGCGTACTCGGTCGTGCCAAGCCTCGGCTTGATGTATTTGTTGCGGATGTCGCGGCCGTTGGCCTTCGCGAGCTCCGAGAGCCGCCTGCGCGCAAGCTTAAGCGCCTCTGGATCGGCCGCGCCGTCAAAAAGCGCTGAGACTTGTTCGAGACTGAACTTCGAGTCGATCGGAAGCACCATTCCGAGCTCGGGGAATTTCACGACGAAATCCACCAAAGCGCCTTCGATGGCGAACTGCCGCTCAAAATACCCGGCGGGCAAGAAATCGGCGAGCAGGCGCTCAAGACTTCCTTCGCCGATCAGTTTTCCGCGCAGGTGAGGAAGGTTCAAGACGGAATTGAGCTCATGAATCGACTGGCCGATACCGCCAAGCGCGGCGAGCTGTTTTTCAGCGCCCGCGAGCGTCTCTTGCACTTTTTGAAAATGCGAGAAACCTTCCTTGATGTTTTTGTCGAGTTTGGCCTCAACGTTGGTGCCGATCTTTTCAAGCCGCTCGTTCACCCGGCCCTCAAGTGAGGTGAATTTCGTTTCCAGCGTCTGGGTTCCGCGCGAAAGCTCCTCGCGCAGCTCTTTTCCGATGAACGAGAATTTTTCGTTCAACTTTTCGGCGATTTCAAGGCGCGTGTCGGTCGCCGCCCTCGCCATCCCCGAAATCTGAAAGAAAACGGCGATCGAAACCCCCAAAGAGACGAGAATTCCAACGGTGAGAAGAGCGGTCATCATCATGGCCTCATCCGACCATATTTCGCTTGGCCTGGGTAGTCGATCTAAGCTAAATCTTTCGGCACTATGAGCACGAATCAAGTCATCTGTACGATGCAAGGCGTTGGACGCGTCCATCCGCCCAAAAAGCAAGTCCTTAAAGACATTTACCTTTCTTATTTCTACGGCGCCAAGATCGGCGTGCTGGGCTTGAACGGTTCGGGAAAGAGCTCGCTCCTTCGCATTATGTCCGGCGTCGATCAAGATTATCTAGGCACAATGTCGTACGCCAAAGGGTACACCGTCGGTTTTCTCGAGCAGGAACCGCTGGTCGATCGCAATAAGACCGTGCGCGAGTGCGTTGAAGAGGGCGTGCAACCGATCATCGACATGAAACGCCAGTTCGAAGAGATCAGCTCGAAATTCACCGAGGATATGGATCCCGACGCGATGGAAAAGCTGATCAACGAACAGGCGGAGCTGCAGGAAAAGCTCGAACACGCCGGCGCGTGGGATCTCGACAGCCGGCTCGATATGGCGATGGATGCGCTGAGATGCCCGCCCGCGGATACGAAAATCGAAACGCTTTCCGGCGGCGAGAAACGCCGGGTCGCGCTTTGTCGCCTCCTTCTGAAAGAACCGGATGTTTTGCTTCTGGACGAACCCACCAACCATCTCGACGCCGAGTCGGTCGAATGGCTTGAAAAACATCTAAAGCGTTACAAGGGCACGGTCATCGCGGTCACCCATGATCGCTACTTCCTCGACAACGCGGCCGGATGGATTTTGGAGCTCGATCGCGGCGAAGGAATCCCATGGGAAGGCAATTACTCGTCATGGCTTGAGCAAAAATCGAAACGCCTTGAAGTCGAACAGAAGCAGCAGAGCAGATTGCAAAAGACTCTCGCGCGCGAGCTCGAGTGGGTACGAAGCTCCCCGAAGGCGCGTCAGGCCAAGAGCAAGGCGCGCATGGCCGCGTACGATAGCCTTCTCGCGCAGCAAGCGGACAAGCGCGACGAGGAACTTGAAATTTACATTCCGCCGGGACCGCGCCTTGGCGATCTCGTCATCGAAGCCAAGGGGGTTTCAAAAGCGTTCGGCGACCGGTTGCTTTTTGAGAACATGAACTTCAACCTCCCCAAGGGCGCGGTGATGGGAGTCATCGGGCCGAACGGCGCGGGAAAGTCGACGCTCTTTAAGATTCTGATGGGACGCGAAAAACCGGACGGCGGCACGATCACGATCGGCTCGACAGTAAGGCTCGGCTATGTCGACCAGGACCGCGACGCTCTTGATCCGAAGAAGACGATTTGGGAAGCCGTTTCGGGAGGCGAAGAGACCCTGTATCTCGGAAACCGCCAAGTCAATTCGCGCGCGTACGTCGCGCGCTTTAACTTCCAGGGGCCGGACCAGCAGAAGACCGTCGGCGTGCTCTCGGGCGGCGAGCGAAACCGCGTGCACCTCGCGAAGATGCTCATGACGGGCTCGAACGTGCTGCTTCTCGACGAACCGACCAACGACCTCGACGTGAACACGATCCGCGCGCTTGAGGAGGCGATCGGGAATTTCGCGGGCTCGGCGATCGTCGTGAGCCACGACCGGTGGTTTCTCGACCGCGTCGCCACGCACATTCTCGCGTTCGAAGGCGATAGCAGCGTGGTTTTCTTTGACGGCAACTACACGCAGTACGAGGAAGACAAACGCCGAAGGCTTGGCGCCGAAGCCGACCGCCCGCACCGAATCAAGTACAAGCCGCTGAAACGATGACAGCCGCATCCGATCACCGTAAGATTCAGGCATGGTTTTGCTCAAGGCGTGGAGGTGAGTGACTTGCGAAAGCTTTTCTTCGGCATTATTTTGATTCTTCAAACCTTGGCGATCTCGAACGCGCATGCGAAGTCCGGAGAAATTCGCGGAATTCTGCCGGGCGAGCCCGACCCGACCGGGCGCCACGAGCCCGGCGGCATCGGTTCACCCGAAAAGCGGGCGCAGGCGTGCAAGAAGGGGCAGCAGCGTTTTCCGATTTTGGAATGCGTCGATCCGAACGCGAAGCTAAAGGACGACCCGGGCTGCATGAACTACGCCCCGGTTTTGATTTGTAACGACAAGCCGCTTAAGCGCAGCTGCAAAAAACCGAAAGTCGCGAGACCCGTCACGCGCTGTCTGATTCGAAATAAGCACGATATTGGAATTTTCTTGAAACGTCTTTCACGATCGTCTGTGGAAAATAGTCTGGCGCACAATTCGGGTTTCTTTGACGCGCCGCCTTGCCATTAGTTAGCAGCCACCTTATGGCTCTTCAGGTGACTCGCTACAATAAACCATACGTCTACATCACCGGGGCGCACACTCCTTCGCTTCACATCGGTAAAAAGGCTGGATCGAGATCGCTGCGCTCCATCGGAAAAAATGCAACGGGCGGCGCGTACCTTTCGGCGCTAAAAGAAGATCGGAAGGATTGATTGGCCATCGTTGACCGCGTTTACGTCGACACATCCGCGTATCTTGCGGTTTTGCTGGGCGAGCGTGGCGCGGCTCAAACGTTGGGGTTTCTCAAAAACAAGGCATTGTGCTCGAGCACGCTTCTTTCAATCGAAGCGGAGCGCAATCTCATCCATCTCGTACGGCGGAGGCAGCTTTCGCGGAAACTTTATGAGGAGGCGTTCCACCAGCTTCGCGTGGACACGGAACTCTTCGTTTTAAGAGACCTGACCCCCGACTTGTGTCTTGGAAGGGATTTTCCACCGGTACGAACTCCACGCTCAAGTGACCTTGTTCATCTTCGCACCGCTCGATGGTTTCTTGAAAACGGCGGGCTCCTGCGGTTCACGGCCCTCGATGACGGTCTTCTTAAAGCCGCCGAGGAGTTTGGATTGCCCGTTTCGTAAAAAGTTGGCAGCCACCTTTGGGCGCTCAATCTCCGCCATCCCCATCCCGATAAGCCTTAGAGCGGGGTTATCCGATGACCAAAGGCCGTTTTTTACGGGGAGCGATTTTGGCGGTGGCCGTGGCCGCATTGGTGGTCAGTTTTTTCCCACTGGACCAGTTTCGCGAGAGGGCGAACCAGCGACTGAGCCACCGTCCAGCTGAGAAGCGGGTTCCCGCGGGCGGAAACGACCT
This sequence comes from Deltaproteobacteria bacterium, assembly GCA_016186905.1. Taxonomy (GTDB): domain Bacteria; phylum Bdellovibrionota; class UBA1018; order UBA1018; family UBA923; genus JACPKS01. The sequence goes on along the minus strand of JACPKS010000096.1, from coordinate 8,118 downwards.
CATTTTCGGAGGCGCCGAGCTCGTCGCCGGAGAAATCTATAAAACCATCCGCTGGACCGCGCAGCTTCCGGTGAAACTCGCGCTTCCGATCGTGGTCCGCTCGAAACTCGGCGGCTTCGTCGACAATCTTCCGCTTCAGCCCGACGTTCGTACGCGAGTGACGGCGAAGATAAAATCGGACGAGCTCATGGACAGGATCGTGCCGTTTCTTTTTTATCTCAAAAAACAGTACATGCGCGACGACTCCGGCGGCGGAGAAAAGGGCGAAGAGAAGTTCGACGCCAAATTCCGATCACGCTTTTCGCCGACTGACCGAATTCCAGGAGTCGAACATTCGATGTTTCATTGGAAGTCGCCCGAGACGACTACGGCCTCCGACAATTCGGGTTTCCACATCGATCCCGGCCTCATCGCCGACATGGTTGCATTTTACGACGCGGTTTTTTTACAGGGCAAGGACTCGCCTTGGGACACCGAACCTCATCGCGACCCCGAGGCCTCCGCGCGAGCGCTGCCGATCATCCGATCTCTGCTGAACAAGGTCGCCGACAAGGCCGATCCAAAAGGCGAGATCTCGGAAGGAATCCGCGGCGTACTGAAGGACGCGGCACGCCTTGAGACTTTGAGCATCACTCTTGTCGATTTCCTCACGCTGACGGTTTACAAGAATTACCAAATGTTCGCGAAGTTCGCGATTCGCGAACAGGAACTTCAGACATGGATGGACCAGGAACTCGCCAAGGGCGCGGATGGGAAGATTTGGGATTATCTCAAAAAAGCCCAGGACGGGCGCCACTATGCGATGCATGTCGTGGTCGACGGTTTGCAGGGCCATTTGATGGAAGCCCTGTCGCGCGGGCAAGCGAACGACCCTTTCATTCAGAGCACTCTGGCTTTCCACCACGACGCCGAAAGCCTGAGACCATCTGGTACGCAGTTCAAGCCGGCACCACCGCAGCAAACGGAATTTCTAGAAGAATTCGGCAAGAACGGATTCAAGAACGCGAACTATCTCTCGTTTTTCAGGCAGCTCTATGAATCCAATTCAAACGGCATCGCGCAGTTCGGCGTCGCGACGACGCCCACGATCAGTGTGCGAAGTCTGCCGATCGCGAAAACCGGCGCGCCCGTGGCGGGAGCAGGGGCAACCGGAATTCCGAATTTCCATTTCGTCGATCGTCCGACGGATCGTGCGTACTATTTCTTCGGCAACGATGCGCTCCTGCTCGACCCGCTCACGCGTCAGGCCGGAATGAGGACGCTCTTTGAGCGGCTCAACGGTTTTAGCGGCATGAACTGCAACGCGCAGTACGACCGCGGCTCGCTCTACAGCCTGGACGCGATGCTCAATCTAGCGGTCGGCGAGAAATCGCGCGATTTCGGCGATTTCATCTGCATCGAAGAGCTCGAAAAACGCGCGGATAACGAGTTAAATCTTCGCCGCCTGCGCCAAAAACTTCTCGGCAAGGAGAAGATTATTTCTGGACATTCCATCGTGGGCTTCATGAACCGTATGGTCCAGAAAGCCTTGGCGAAGAGGCTCATCGAAAAGATCGCGCGCCTCGAGGATGAAGGGTTTCCGCAATATCTTCTCTACTACAACCCATGGCCGGATCACTTTGCACATTTTAAAGGGCCTTACAGCGACGAAATCATTTCTCCTTCCGGTGAATTGAACCGCCTCGACTACTGGCTTACGCGCGCGACGGAAGCATATAAGAAGGCCGGAGTATATTCAAAGACGCTCTTCGGGATGGCGGGGGACCACGGGCTCGTTCCGGTATTTTTTCTAGTCGATCCCGAGGTCGAGGTCTTCGAGCGCCTGCGCTCGCGCGGCATCGCATTTATTTCGCACAAAATTTCTTCGGATGAGGGCGAGGGGCCGAAGATGACCAATCCAATCCATCCGCCATCGATGAAAGGCAACGACGTCATCGTGGCTTCGACCGCCGGCGGAAACTACATGATGGACTTTTTTCTCGATCAGGGAGCGCGCTGGACAACGCAGCCTCTGTATTCTGATCTCACTCGTCTTCGCACTCTTGGAGGCGCAACCCTCGACATCGTCGATGAAATTCTGCGCGGTCTCGGTGATACGCTCGATTATCTCGTTGTCCGCGAAGAGAAATCCGACCTTAGCGGCGGCATAGTGCGCGTGATCGGCCCGAGAAGCGGAAGCCGCTCTCAAGCGCTGATCGCCCGGGAGGGCAACCGCGTTTTTTATAAGTCGGAAAAAGATCTGCTCGGCGTCGCTCAACTTTCAGGTCTTGAAGCAGACGCCGCGACATCCGATGAGCGCACGGAACTTTTGGATCATTGTGTGCGAAGGGCGAACGCCCGAGACCCATCGAGTTGGTGCGCCGAGCACGAATGGCGGGTCCTCACGAGCTATTCGGCGAAACCGGATTCGGTCGTGCAGCTCAGCCATCTTTACGATACTGACCGCGCGGGCACGATCAATCTGTTTCCACGTAAAGGCATCGGCTATAACTCAAAAGTTCCGGGACGCCACGCAGGCGAACTTTTCGCCGAGAAAGACGCGTTCGTCGGGCTCTGGGGAGAGCCTGTCACAGCGACGCGGCGGCCACGGTCGGCCGTCAACGGGTCGTTGCCCATCACGATCTTCGAGTACTTGAGCGGCACTTCGACCGTGCAGGGGCAGGAGGGCTGGGGATACGAGTCCCTGTCACCGAAAGTTTTCGGTAAGCAGTGACCCGTGTATTTTGCGCCGTCCTAGGCGCTGTTCTTCGCGCCGCAGGCTGCGCGAGTTTATCGCCGCCTGGTTTTGATGAGTAACAATTCGATTCTTGTAATGGACTGTTCGGCGTAGCCGTGTTTTCGAGCGACGGACTGGTTGAAGTAAGGGTCAAGGCAGCGCGACTCCAGAAGCTCCCACTCCGTCCGGAACTTCAGTTCCGCAAGAAAAAGCGGCTTGCCGCCCACGATGGGATTTCCGCAAATAAACCATGCTTCACCACCGGGCTTCAAATGCCTCTTCGCGAAATCAAGAAACAGCAGCGGCACCTCGATGCCTAATTTTCCGCCGTCGCGGTGCGGCCGCGTGTCTTCTCCGGAAGGAACCCCGAGCGGCGGGTTGAATGCCGCGAGATCAAAATCCGAGCCGACGACCGCGTCGGCGGCATCGCTTCCAATGCGGGCATGGATGAATTCAATATTTTGAATACCACGCGCGGCTGCCGTATCGCGCGCGAACGTGGTCGCGCGGGAAGACGAGTCGATTCCTATTACACGCGTCGACGATGTCGACGCGAAAAAAGACAAAATGCCAGACCCGCACCCGAGATCGAGAACCGTCTTTTCACTAAACGCTTCCGCGTGTTTTTGTATTTCCCGCGCCACATAAAACGACTCCGGCCCAAGATGAACATACTCCGCGGCGTTTTCCGGTCGCGGCGGCCAATGGTCGTGGATCAGGTATCCGCCGGCGGCGTCGGAACTTACGGCGAACGGCGCTGGATTTCCAAGCTCCGCGATCAGCCCGGAAGTCAGGCCGTCCGCGAGAAGCTGGTCGGTTGAAACAGAAAGGCCAAGGCCGAAGAAGCGGTCGAGGGGACGAAACTTTTCAGAAGTTTTCCGAAGTGACAGCAGTTGATCGGGAGTCTTTGCGGTCCAACCGTAACCTGCTCCTAATAAATCAGAAAATAACTTACTTAGATTCACATTCTACTTTTTAGTCATTTCGCGCTTCGCGCGTGTAATGCTCGCTTCGCTCGCATGTCAGGCATCCACGGCTGCCCATTTTTTGGCGAACTGACTGTAGATGATCATCCCCGCCGCTGCGGCGATTCCGACCGCGGTGAACCCATACCAGAGTTTGTACGGCGTATAAAAACTCCACAAAATCTGCGTGACCTCGGAGTGTGTCTTGCCCAGTGCCGTCACGAGCTTCGCCATCGCTTCGGTCTTCGGAACATTCGCCATCACATCCGGCGCGAAGCCGAGCTGCTCGCGCATAAACCGAAGCGCAAGCACCGCCTTGTCGCCCCTGGCCTCGTAGACCTGGCCGCCGGCGATCGAGCCGTAAAACCATCCGATCGCAAGGGGCACGTTCGCGTATCCGAGATAGAGCGCTTTTTTTCCTTCCGGAGCGATCACGCCGAGATACTCGTTCATCTTTGGGCTTGACGCCATCTCGCCGATCGAGAACACGACGATGCCCATGATGCAAAACACTCCGCTCATCGAATACCCCGACATCACCAGGCCCATCGACGCAAGCGCGATTCCCAGGATAATCGAGTTCAAGCGCCGGATCTTTCCGGTGAGCGCGGCGACCGGAACCATGATGAGCACGATGAGGCCCGCGTTCAAGTTGATGAGCCACTCCTGATTGATTTGCAGTCCACGATTGGTTTGCGCGACGATCAATCCTGGCGTCAAGCCAAGCGTCTCGACGAGTTTTGAGGTATCGATCCAGTCTTCGATGAAGTTCGGCAGCATGTCCCAAAGCTGATTGAGCATGAGCCAGAAGCCCGACATGATGAGAATGAATATGACCAGACTGGGCTTCATGAATTCCTTGAACGTGAGCTTGATGACTTCCCAGGGACTTCCGGTGACCCCGCCGCCCGACGAGACCTCCTTGTACGCGAAGAGCATCAGGTAATTGAGCGAGACGATGATCGCGCAGCCGTAAAACACGTGCGGCCATGAAAGCCTGTGCAGAAAACCCGCGAGCGGCGGCCCGAAAAACGCGCCCAGGTTCACGAGCTGATAGAAAACGCCCCAGCCGACCGAGGAATTCTTGCGGTTCAATCCCTGTACGAGCGTTCCCTGGATGCCGGGCTTGAAAATCGCGGTGCCGGTCGCGAGCATGAGGCAGCCGCCGAGAAACGGATAGAACTCGCGCTGAGTCGCCATCAGCAGGTAGCCCGCGATCTTGATCGAGATCGACACGCCGATCGTTTTCTTGTAGCCGTACCGGTCGGCGAACCCGCCGGTGAACATCGGAACGAGCGACTGAAAAAGCGCCCACCATGCGAAGATCTGGCCTTTCTGGACGTGCGTGAAATGCAGGCCGTGCGGATCTTCCGAGCTCGCGATATAGATCGGGATCACGACTCGAACGCCGTAGTAGGCGAGGCGCTCGAACATCTCCATGATGTTCGCGGCCCAAAAGGGCCGCTTGAAGCTCTTGAACTGTTCCAGCAAGGTCATGGCGTAAGCCTCCATTTCTTGTAACGGGTCAGCAGAAGCAGACCTGGGATCATCAGCAAAGTCGCGATGATGAAGTACTGTTCCCATCCCACGTTCTTCGCGAGAAATCCAGTGGGCACGCCCGCCAAAACCCGCGTAAACGCCATCAGGCTCGTGAGCAAAGCGTACTGTGTCGCGGTGAAGCGCTTGTCGCAAAGGCTCATCAAAAAAGCCGAATAGGCCGCGGTTCCCATTCCGCTGCAAAAGTTTTCAAGCGCGATCGCCGTGATCATCATGGGGTAGTGATGTCCCAGGTGCGCCAGCGCCACGAACGAGAGCCCGCTTACGCCCTGAAAAATCCCGAAAAACCAGAGCGAGCCCCGCATGCCCAGTCTCGGCATGAGCGCGCCGCCCGTGAGCGTTCCGACAATCGTCGCGACGAGGCCAAAGCCCTTATTGACCGCGCCGATGTCGGTCTTCGAAAATCCAGCCTGCAGCATGAACGGAGTCATCATCGCGGTCGTGACGACCACATCGAGCTTGTAGAGGATGATGAAGGCGAGGATCTCGAACACTCCTGGCCGGCTAAAAAATTCCACGAACGGAAGAACGACGGCGTCTTTAAGCGACCGCGGTGGCTTTCCCTCCACGGTAGGCTCCGGAGAGCATAGCGTCGTCGTCACGCCGACAAGCATCGCCGCTGCCATGATGAGGTACACGCTTTTCCACGGCAGGTGATCGGCGAGAATCAGCGCGATCGCGCCCGAAACGAGCATCGCGATGCGGTAGCCCATGATGTAAAAACCCGCACCCATTCCAAGCTCTTCGGTCTCGAGCGCCTCGGTGCGGTACGCATCAACGACGATGTCTTGGCTTGCGCTGAAAAACGCGACGACAAAAGCGATCGCCGCAAGCGTCGTCGGCGCCGTCATCGGATTCGAAAAGGCCATCGCGGCGATCGAGACGATCAACGCCAGCTGCGTCGCGATCATCCACCCGCGGCGGCGCCCGAGAAACGGCGGGACGTACCGGTCCATGAGCGGCGACCACACGAATTTCAGCGTGTACGGAAGGCCCACGAGCGAGAAGATGCCGATCAGCGTGAGATCGACTTTCTCGGACGTCATCCACGCCTGAAGGGTCGCGCCAGTCAAGGCAAGCGGGATACCCGACGAAAATCCGAGCAGCAAAACGCTCAGCATGCGCCGGCTGGAAACGAGCTGGAGGAGCGACTTCATAGTTAAGTAATTTGTATCGACCGTCCAGTCGTTGCGCTAGAATAAAGTAATCGTTTATGCGCATCGCGATCATTGATCTCGGCACGAACTCCGTGCGCTTTGACGTTCAGCAGGTCAGCCATGACGGGCGCATCCGCCAGCTCCACCGCGAAAAACTCATGGTCCGGCTGGGCCAGGGCGTTTTTCTCGGCGGAAAACTCGATCCGACCGCCTCACGGCGAGCGATCGAAGCGCTCGCGAGCTTCCGAAAAGTCGCCCACGAGCTGCGTGCCAACAAAATCGTGGCGTTCGCGACCAGCGCGCTTCGCGAAGCCGCCGACCGCGAGCGGTTTCTCGCGCTCGCGCGAAAAAAGCTCGGCATCGAGGTTCGCATCATCTCGGGCCTTGAAGAGGCGAAGCTCATCGCGCTCGGAATTCTTTCCAACGAACGTAACGTCAAAGGACGTGTCGCTCTCGTCGACATCGGCGGCGGCAGCTCCGAGATCAGCCTATGCAAAGGCGGCGACGTCGTGCGCTCGGAAAGTTTTTCGCTAGGTACCGCGAGGCTTCAGCAGGTTTTTCTTAAGTCGAACCCGCCAAGGCCAGAGGCGATCGAGCAGCTGCGGCGCCACATCCGCGGCGTATTGCTCTCCCGGCTCATTGCCGACGGGTGGCCTAAAGTCGGGCTCATTATCGGTTCATCGGGCACGACCCGCACGCTCGCGAAAATGGCGAAGAAGGACGACGACGCGAAGTCGATCAGCCGCGCCGAGCTCAAGAAGCTCGTGAGGCAGCTTGCCAAACTCGATACGACCGAGCTTCTTGATCTTCCAGGGATGGAGGCCCGCCGCGTGGACATGATTCTTGCGGGCGCGATCCTGCTCGATGAGTTCATGTCGGCGCTTCGCTCGAAAAAAGTACGCACAACCGCCTATTCGCTTCGCGACGGGATTTTGCGCGAGGAAATCCAGTATCAAAAGCATCACTCCAAGTCGCGCGTCCCGTTTCGCGTGCCGGATCTCATCGAAAAGGCCGCGCGCTTCGGCGAAGAAACCAGACACGCCGAGAGAAATGTTCGGCTCGCCGAGAAACTTTTTCGCAGGACACGAAGCCTGCACAAACTTAAGCCCGAGTGGGAAATTTTCTTGAAAGCCGCGATGATCTTGCGTTGCACCGGAAAGGCGATCTCGGCGGCAAAACATGAGCAGCACTCGGCCTACATCGCACGCAATATGGACCTGCACACGATCGAACCGTGGGAACTCGAGCTCGTGGCGCAACTCTGCCTGCATCACGACGGCATCAAGCCCGAGATCGAAAACATGCCCTTTAAGGGAAACAAGCGGCTCCGGCAGGTGTTCCTTAAGCTCTTGGCGCTTCTCCGCATCGCCGGCGCGCTCGACGCGGGATCGGCGCTGGGCCCATCCATCCGTAAGGTGGCGCGCCACAAACGGAAAATTGAAATCAGCTTGGAAGGAAAGGGCGCCGTGAGCCTCGAGGCCTTACGCGTAGAGCAGCGCCAGCCGCTCTTTCTGAAAATCTTTCGCAAACAACCCGTCGTTCTTGAGCGTTAAAAGGTGCCGACCTACTTTTCGTGGTGTGATGCGCCATAAAAAATAGGCTGCCACTTTTACGGCGCATCACACCACGAAAAGTAGGTCGGCACCTTTTAACGCTCAAGAACGACGGGTTGTTTGCGAAAGATTTTCAGAAAGAGCGGCTGGCGCTGCTCTACGCGTAAGGC
>JACPKS010000113.1 GCA_016186905.1 Deltaproteobacteria bacterium | reverse complement strand
CTCGAGGCGATCTTCAAATCTCCCTTTTACGGGGGAAAAGGCCAGGTGGGCGTGGCCGCTACGGTCGGGGTGAACCTCAACACGGCCATCCTGAAGAACAGCGAGGGCGTCTGGGTGACGAATACCGAGCAGATGGTCAGCGTTCCGACTCTGGGAGCCTCGCTTGCGATCGGCCTTCAGAAGCTCACCTTCACCAACGAGAAGATCAACTTGTACGAAGAGAAGATCGAGGTCACAAACCTCAACGAGAAAAGCGAAACGGTGAACAAGTCGAACGTCACGCTCAAGGACGCGCTCAAGATCGAGCTCTGATGGGACCAGGTGATCCGGCTCAGTCGTAAGGGCATCCTGTTTGTCGCGGGCCTGGCCTGCGCTCTCGCGGCGGGGGCGGGCGCGATGAACGCCGCGCTTGCCCAGAAAAATTCCGTCCCGCCATCCAAATACATCACGCCTCAAGACAAGACGGTCGTCGTCTTGCCCCCCGCGCGCGCGCTCGACAAAACGGATTACGGCCAAGTCTGCGCCGCTTTCGGAGCCGAGATCGCGTCGGGAACCTATGACGTCCTGGGCTTTCGCGATCAAGGCATCGATTCGGGATTCCGATCCGCGGTCAATTCCTCGAAAGATCCTCAAGCCATCCTCGCTGAGGTTTTTGACATCACCCCTTCCACCGGAGGAAGAGTGCGGGCGGGAAGCGTTTCGTGGATGATGCTGAACAGCCCGAATCCCGCGGCAAGAAAGGCGGCCTTTCTGCTGCAAACGCAGAGCGCGGTCGAGCTTTTGGCCGAGCGCGAGGGTGTTGCGCTCTCGCCGGGACGGCGCTCGTACCGGCCAAGCCAGCCCGCGCTGCTCGCGAAAGCCAGGACATTCCTCTTAGAACGCCTGGGTTCGAAAGCGTTGACGTCGCGGCCGCCGCACGGCATGCGGCGCAAAGAGCCGAGCCTCGCGGCGGCGAAGCTGTTCAACATCGTTCCCACGTACACCTACGCCGACGAGCTTGCGATGGCCGATCTCGGCGCGCCGCTCGTGTGCGCCTCCGTGTTCCCTTCGTACGCGACGAGCTGTCTCGCCAGGCTTCCCGCACTCCTCAAGAAGGCCTCGCCCAAGGTCTATCGCGGCAGTCACGGCCAGTTCTCGACCGTCCTGGATCCGCTGCTCGGCATCGTCCTGACCGATCCGAAATACGAAGCGCCTCTCTTGAGAGCCGCGCTCACGGCGCTCGATCGTTTCGAAGCCGGCGAAAAAGGCGGCAAGATCGCGACGGACGTGTTCATGGATCTCTTTCGGGCGTTCATCAAGCAGGGAAACGCGCCTGCGGCAAGCCTTGACTACACCTGGAACGTGCTCGGCGCTTACGGCACGCAGGGCGCGTCGATCGCGGTTCTCGAGCCGTACGTGCATCCCTCGACGGTTTACGCGCTCGCGGCGTTCGAGATCGTCTCGGCCGGGATGGGCGCGCTCGATCTCTTCGCCGATCCGGACTCACAGACGTTCTACAGTCTTCCCTCCGCCGTACGCGGCGCATGCCGCTTCGCCAAGCCCTACCATTTCTGGCTTTCAGCCTACATCGCGTATCATTTGCGCAAGACCGGCCTCACGGAAGCCCAAGCGACGGTGCTGACTCATCTTCTGGGTTACCTCTACGAAGCCGGATCGCGGACGAACGGCCGTGAATTCCCCGCCAAAGCCTTTACGCGCGACGGGCTTCTTACGACGCACAACGATTCCATCCGGGCCGCGATCGTCGCGAAGGATTTGGGCGCCGTCTACGGCGCGGGCTTCGCGCGCTACCTGAACAAAACCGGCGCGCTCGGTTTCGATCAGAAGCTTGGGATCATGCGACGGGCGTCGAAGCCCGCCGCGTGCGGCGAAAAAGACGTGACGGCCGTGCGCTCCCAGGGCGGCGTGCTTTCCTCGATCCACCTCCTCCTCAAGAACGCGAAGTTCATGAGCTGTTTCGACGACGCGATCGCTCCGCATGCGATCAAAGCGTGGTCCGAGGCCGGGTTTTGAAAAGACCGCGCGCCGGTATTTTTTCCGGTCACGCGCGAAAAACCGCGCTATCCTGATCTTGCGCGCACGATTGCCGCACTCCTCATGTTGACCCGAGCGTTCAGAATCCCCCACAGCTCAGAGTCGTTCGCTCGAATAGTCGATTTTCAGGCGCTTCGCGAACTGACGCTTGGACATTCCGCGCCGTTTCAGAGCCTCATCGAGCAGTAGTTTTGCCATGAAGCAAAACTTAGGAAATGCTGGGAATGTCCGTAAGCCTGAAATAATATTCATGGGGTGGCAATTATGTCATGGGAAGGTATTATTCCGTGTGTGTTGCATTTAAAGAAAAATGCCGCCTCTGGACTCCGCGCAGTGCCTCGACGCCGGTTCGTCTATCTGTATGCCCGCGATTCCGCCCTCATCATGGCGGTCGCCAGGCGCGCGGCGGGTCTCAGTCAGCGGGCCGTCGCCGACATCCTCGGCGTTTCGCGCGCAACGGTGGCCCGGATGGAGAGCGGCCGCGCCGAAATGTCGGCAAGCCGCGTGGTTCTATTTCTGCCGCCTGGTCTGCATGGACTGTGACGCGATCTCTTATGGCTATCGGAGAGCCGAGCACCTGACCCGTGTCGGCAGGGCCATTCAGGACGGACGCTGTCCGTTCATGCCAAGCACGGCGCTCTTGTCCGCGGTGAAACGTAACGACCGCCGCATGGCTCTCCAGACGAAAAGACTGCACCGCGAGATTTTCGGCGAGTCCTGGAGCGCCTCGGCCTGATCGGCGGGATTTCGACCAGCGCGCGGCAGGGGGAGTTTACCGGTAATCTCGTAGCGTTTTTTGATTAGAGAGGGAGTCTTGCGAGCGCACCACTCGCCGCGGAAATGCGCTACATCGCGGGTCGTATTAACCCGCCAAACTCCTCCCAATAAACGTGCCCGCAGCAGGCTGCACGGGTCTGGCAAAGTAGGCACTTTCTATCAGGTTTCCGATAACGTGGATTCCAATAACTCACGAGAGTATACTTATGGTAAGGACGTTCTCATGAGTAAAACACCCCTCGCCAAAGAGCGCGAAGTCTTCGATAAATATATTGCCGAATGGCGCGAAGCGCACATGGGGAAGTTCGTTCTAATAAACGGCGAAGAGGTGGTTGGTTTTTTCGACACGATCGACGGCGCCTTCGCTGAAGGAACAAAGCGGTATGGGCTCAAAGATTTTTTCATTGAACAGATCCTTCCAGTCGGCACGGTAAACATCTCCTTCCTCGGGCAAGCGAGCTGATCCCGCAAATGATGCAGCATGAATCGGCAAGAAAGACGCGCTCGCGAAGCAGCCCAAAAATCCGTTAGAAAGTCTCTCGAAAAAGAAGATCCGATGCTTGAGTTTGGGATTAGCCCGAACGCGCTTCAAGGAGCCGGCCCAATCATCGTGACGTACGTTGGAATCACGAACGCCCATAAGGCGGCGCTGGAGGCGGAAGGAAAGCCTGTACCGAAGCATGTGAAGTGCAGGCTCTTAATCGATACCGGAGCAACTACAACAATGGTCGCTCACGACATTGCGGAGCTGGCCGGTCTCAAGCTCATCAGCACGAACGTACCTGTTCACGGCGTTGGGGTCGACACCTCCGGCCGTGCGTATCTCGGCCAGGTGCTTTTCGTTTCTGCATCCAAGAAGAACCCAGATGCGCAACACGTTATGAGCGTCGATACGAAGATCTTGAGCGGTGAATTTCCGATGGCCCGTGATCGCATAGACGGCCTGATTGGCAGAGATGTTCTACGATTCTTTGATTTTCGCTATAACGGCGAGACCGGCGTATTTTCGATGCGGTACCTTCGCCAGAATTGATAAGCTATCGAAGAGCCGAGCACCTGGCCCGTGTCGGCAGGGCCATTCAAGACGGACGCTGTCCGTTCTTGCCAAGCATGGCGCTCTTGTCCGCGGTGAAACGTAACGACCGCCGCATGGCTCTCCAGACGAAAAGACTGCACCGCGAGATTTTCGGCGAGTTCTTGAGCGCCTCGGCCTGATCGGCGGCCCGAAGTCCCCTTTTTTCTCGTTTTATCGGGGCTGCGGCCCGGTCTGTTAACCGTGGAAAGACAACAACGAGGCGAAGCCCAAGAAACGGCGGTAATGGTCTCGGCAGAGAGAGATAAATGTTCCTAAACCCTCAAAAAAAGGCATTGACCTCGTACTAAGGTACAGGGTGTATGCTGGGGCTATGAAGAACGAAGGCTCCCAAAGCTCCATGACCGCTTCGACCCTCGCGAAACACGCGGGAGTAGGCATCGAGTCGATCCGGTTCTACGAACGAAAAGGACTCTTGCCTCGCCCCACGCGCAGTCAGTCGGGCTATCGGCAATACGGTGGGGAAGACGCTCGCCGCGTTCGCTTTATCAAGCGGGCACAGGCGCTCGGATTCACGCTGAACGAAATCAAAGAACTCCTAGCCCTTCGCATCAACAGTCGCGCCAAGTGCTCGGATGTGAAAAAGCGGACCGATGGCAAAATTGCGGAGATCCAGGCCAAGGTCAAAGACCTAAGAAAAATGATGCGCTCGCTGAAAAATCTATCCGATGCGTGCGGCTGCGAGGACGCGCCGACAAGCCAGTGCCCGATCCTGGATTGTTTTGAAGAGGAAGGGAGCTGTCCATGCCCAAAGTAGAGCTGGTCTATGATAGAGCCTGCCCACTCTGCTATCCCGCAATCGCGGGCCTCTTTTCATCGCTGGGCTTGGGGTTTCTCTTTAATGGAACCTATTTTGCGATCATCGCCGGCCTGTTCCTGGCGGCCGTACTCTTTGGGCTGGGCTACCGAGCGAAATCAAGGCGCGGCTACGCCCCACTCCTGCTGGGGCTCGCCGCCGCTGCCATGGTGATTGCAGGAAAATTTCTTTGGGATGAGAACGGAATCCTTTACGTCGGAGGAATCGCCGGACTCATCGCTGCATCCGCCTGGAACCTGTTGCCCAAACGAGCTTTGACAACCGACTCCTGCCCGTCATGCGCCACGGACGGAGCCGATTCCAACGGCGCACAAGGAGATTGATCTATGGCAAAGACAAAAAGAAAAATCGAGATTTTCAGCGCCGGCTGTGCCGCATGCGAAGACGCCATTGAGCTGGTGAACAAGATCGCCTGCCCGAGCTGCGAAGTCACGGTGCTCAACATGAGCGAGAAGTCGGTGGCCGCCCGTGCAAAGAAGCTCGGCATCCGCTCGGTGCCAGCGGTAGTCGTCAATGGCAAGCTCGCGGACTGCTGTTCAGGTCGCGGGCCGAACGAGAAGACGCTTCGCGCGGCAGGAATCGGTAGTCCGTGACTCATCTCACATCACGTCACATCACATTTGATCTGCGGGTCCGCGCTCCCGGTTCTGGCCTCAACTCGCACTCATCGCAGAGATAGTTCGAAAGAAATGCTGCGCTGAGCCTCTGTTGCGGCGGAAATGTCACATATTAAGCATATAAAACAAATATATACATATCTTCAGCCAATATTCCTTCAATATTAAAAATTATTTGCTGAAGTGTAAATATTTGATATAATTAAGTTGAAGTGGAAGTCATAAACGAAGCCCTGCGGGCATTTGAAACCCTGTTCCCCGAACTACGCAAGGAAAAACTCCTTGTAAGGCAGAGGAATCTCTCGGATTTCCCGGTCTGGCTACGGGGAGCGGTCGACATTTATACTCTCGCCCGGCTAAGAGACGACCAGCCAGCAGTTACGCTCGTCCGCCCGAAGGAAGAACTCGCCTTCGATCAGCTCCTCAACGTCTATCGCCAGGTTTCGGCGAAGACCGGTCCCAGGACACTGCTCATCGCGGACCGCCTCAATCCCAAGTTCCGCCCGCTGCTCGTGAAGTTCCGCGTCCCATTCGTCTTCAAGGCTGAGAGCATCTTCGCGCCTGAACTGGCGCTGATGTTCAAGCGCCTGCGTCCGTTCGAGAACGACCCGCGGCCAGGGGGCAGCCCCGTGAAGGAAAAGCTGCATCCTCTCTCGACGAAACTGCTGGCGGCGTACCTATCCAACCAACTCCCTCGTCAGATCACGCTTCGAGAGCTGCACCAGACACTCACAAAGGCGGGTGCTGCGGTTTCTCCTGCGAAGCTCTCACTCGTGCTGCGCGAGCTTGTTCATGCCGACTTCGTCGAGACCGTGGGCAAGGGTCCGCGCAAGGCATTTCTCTTCGCCGAACAAAAGACTGTTTGGGGCGCTCTCGCATCAGCGCAGCTCGCCCCTTTCATGAGAGTCGTGCGAGATCATTACCTACCGCCGAACGATCACGACTTCGTGCTGGCCGGTGAATCCGCGCTTACCGATTTCTCGGACTTGAACGCTCCGGCCGCGCTCACGATCGCAACAACTCCCGCGATCTATCGGCAGATGCGATCGAACGCCGTGCCTCACGGAGACTTCGACGGTCCCGGCGTCTACATCCAAGTTTGGAAGGAAGATCCTCGAATCTTCGCCATCGAACACAAAATCAATCCAATCGAGCTGTACCTTTCCATGCGGGAACATCCGGACGAGCGCGTTCAATTGGCGCTTCAGCGGATGCTCTTGAAATACGGGCTCACTCTCATGGAGGAATAGGCATGGGGCGTCCACGAGGCATTGACCATTTCCTAAGCTACCTTAAAGGCCTCGAAGACGAGTACGTCGTCATCGGCGCGGTGCCGCCGCGATCTTGATGTCGCAAGGGGGACTTGAGTTCCGCGCGACCCAAGACGTGGACGTGGTCTTACTGACCAACGCGTCTGCCGCGCTCAACGCCCGGATCGCCGAGTACGTGAGGCTTGGCCGCTTCAAGATCAAGGAAGCTACCGAAGGCACGCCGAGGTACTTCCGCTTTCGCGATCCCGAAGACGTGGCGTTTCCCGAGATGATCGAAATCTTCGCGAGGAACGAACAGAAGATCGAGCTTGCCGAAGGCCAGTACATCATTCCGGTTCAAAAGGACGACGTGGCGCGAATCTCCGCGATCCTTCTCGACGAAGAATACTTCGGCCTCATCAAGTCCAACTGCGTCCGCGTCGAGAGCGGAGTTTCCATCATCAACGCCGTTGGAAACATCTGCCTCAAGGCCCGCGCCCATCGCGAGATGTCCGAGCGCAAGACAACGGGCGAACAGGTCGACGAGAAGGACATCAAGAAACACCGAAATGACATTCTCCGCATCGCGGTCACACTCAAGGGCGACGAGAAGCTCACGCTCGGTGCCCAGGCCAAAGTCGACATGAAGATGGCACTCGATAAGCTCCGCGAGATGCCGCTCAAGCAGTTCAAGCAGCTCATGGAGACCTATCCCGGCGTTAAACAGCCCGAGCTCCTCACGCTAATTGAACGCGTCTTTTTAGGGTGATTTCACCAAAACCTAGGCGTGCGTTCTGCGCGCGAATCTCTCGGTATTTTTTGAGGTCCTGCCTGAAGTTGAAATCCAGGTCACAAGATGTAGGTCGGATCCACAGAGATCTCTACACCGCGATATCGAACCCGTCCCAATTGTACTCGGGTTGAAGCGACTCTCTTTTCTGTCCCTTCTTGCGCGCCTTTTTCAGCTCGATTATTCCAAGTTGAGCGAGTTCCTGAACGTCTTTCTGTACGTTCTGTTGAGCGCGGTTCAGAAGTTTTGCGAGCTGTCGGATGGATTCGGGTTTTTTGTCGCGGATCGCTTGAATGATCCGAACCCGCTCCGGACTAAGCACCTTTGAAATCCAAGACAGGTCAGGAAAGGCCAGCACCAGGTCGTAACCCGCCTCATAGTCTTTGCCCTTTTCGGCCATCTTCCAGGCTTTCACGAACTCTTGCCCAGTCTGATCGAAGTTCTGAATCTTTACCTTGAATCGTTTTGCTCTCATGTCGAACCTCCTCGTTTCCTTACTTCGGTACGAAAATCCGCCTATAATTGTTCAACCGTCGTAAACTCATAGGCTCTCTCAGCACCGTCTACGTGGCAGTGGTCGTGTTTGCCGTGGTGGTTGTCAAAGAGAACTCGGCACGCGTCTTTTTGAATCCATGCGATTCGATATCTGATTCCGCGTGGCCGCCATTTGTCGGCCTTGATCCGGGTAATCGACCAATCAACGTAGCTGCCATCTTGAAGAGTGGTGCGAACCGACGAACCCATATATACATCCTATCAATAGATACATATTGTGTAAATATGTACGACATAAATGAGACCCCGCTTATATTCGATCCAGGGTCCACCGAGGGTCCACCACCACCCGAAAACCCCCGAAATCACCCGTATCCGCCCGAAGTGTTGAATCAGTGTATCTTTCCGATTTGATTGATAATTGCCCGTGTTTTTCGTGAGTTGGAAAATTCGGCGTGGCGGATTCATAACCCGCAGGCCGGCGGTTCGATCCCGCCCTCAGCCACCAGGCAAATCATGCCGCCGCATCTTCAAGAATTTCGTGGATGAGTCGTGGCTCTCTGCGACCTTTTCTCACCTCACACTTCGTAAGGCTACATCTTGACGCGGGCAGTCATTAGTTGTATACTCCACGCGAAAAACTACGGAACTAAGGAGTTCAATATGAAAGTTCAGATTCTCGCGTTAATGGCCGTTTCCGGGCTGAATGCCTTTGCAGGCAATCCCGTCGTCGCAATCGGCGACTGCCGAAACATTACAAGCAACGGTATTCTCACTCATCGCAAGATTGCCGTTCGCGTGGAATCCGATTCGCAAAATGAATTGAATTACCTGTGCCGAACAAAGGTCGCGAAATCCGTCTCGGCCGAATACTCGGCTGATCCCGCAAACGTCGAATCGTCGGTGAGCGGCATTGTCAAACTTGACCAGGAGGAACTGCGTCGCCTTTCGTCCTTAATCGCGAATCCTTCGAAAAAGTCTTCGCAGCTCACGTTAAAGGCCGACCTTCTCGTGGAGTAATAGTAAATG
>JACPKS010000112.1 GCA_016186905.1 Deltaproteobacteria bacterium | reverse complement strand
AGCGACTGCGCGCCGTCGCGCAAAAACGCGGTAGCGCCCTTAATGTCGTCCTTGATCACCGACAGATACAATCCGAGAACGTAATACGCGAAATAGTTATCCGGGTCGAGCGCGGTCATCACGCGCGCGGCTTGGTACATCGTCGTAAAATCTTTCTTCTCGCGCTCGATGTCGGATTTGATCAATGTATCGATCCAAACGAGATCGGCCGCGAGGATGCGCACGCCGAGGAACCTGCGGATGATCCGAGGATCAAGCGAGAGCGCCAGGAATTTCGGCGGCTCCGGAACAAACGCGGTTCCCGGCGCGCGAAAATCGCGCACGTAAAGCTGCAGCGCGAACGCCGCCGCGACGAGCCCGGCGTACGCGATCAGACCGCGCAAGCTGGCACGTTTTGATCTCAGTACGTTTTTTAAGTTCATAGAAACGCCTTGCGATTCTCACGTGAGAGCGAAAGCATGATCAAGCGCTTCTTTCCACCACTTCTCGATTTCTGTATGGGGAAGGGGGGCTGGGTAATCCGCCGTGTGATAGATTCCTCTCCCAGCCAGCGCGGCTTTAAGCGACGTGGTCTTTCCGATTTGCCGCGGTCCGATGACCACCTGAATCAGCATGTTCCGCTCTTTTAGGCGCTGAGCGATCTGATCCTGAAGCATAATAGTACAATATCATCATATACTTATGAGTTAAATAACATTTTATAAAATGTACCTTATAAATCGTCTCGTCCGCCGCGTCCTTAAAGATAGGCCGAGCACCCGCCATAGGCCAACATCTCCCATCCAGACCTATTAAAATTAATAGGTATACTTATCAAAATTGATAGGTATAATGGAAGCAATGGAATTTCTTCCTTTCGTAACGGATCTGCAAAGACGCCTTGAGGAGAGGGCGCCGCTCATCCAGGTGGTGCTGGGCCCGAGGCAGGTCGGTAAAACGACGGGAATCAAGCACTGCCAGAAAAAACTGAAGGCTGGTGCTGTCTATGTCAGCGCCGACGACCTCCCCGTCCACGGCAGGGCATGGCTTATCGAACAGTGGCAGAAGGCACGGGTCAATGGGCGTGGGACGGTTTTGATCATCGATGAAATCCAGAAAATCGGAAACTGGTCCGAAACCATTAAATTGCTTTGGGACGAAACCCGGCGCGGTGACGTCAAAGTGGTTCTTCTCGGTTCAAGTTCGCTTGAGCTGCAAAAAGGGCTCACCGAGAGTCTCGCCGGAAGATACGAGGCGATACAGGTTCATCACTGGAATTTTCACGAAAGCAGAGCGATCCGAAAACTTACTCTCGAACAGTACCTCGAATTCGGAGGGTATCCAGGCAGCTATTCGCTGTTGAAAGACGAGGAGCGGCTCCGCAATTACGTTCTTCAGTCGATCATCGACCGCGTCATCGACAAGGACATCCTGAGCCTCGCGCGCGTGAAATCCCCCGCTCTCTTCAGGCAATCATTCGAAATTCTGTGCTCATACCCGGCTCAGGAAATCAGTCTCACGAAACTCCTGGGTCAGCTTCAGGAAGGCGGCAACGTCGAGCTCGTCAAATACTACATCACCCTTTTTGAAGGCGCATTCCTGGTCAAGGCCCTGCGGAAGTACTCCACGAAACCCATCAAGACGCGGGTCTCTTCGCCGAAGATTCTTCCCATGTGCCCCGCGCTCACGCTGATCAGCGCCAAGCCGCCTGAAATCGGGCGTCAGCTTGAGCTTGCGGTCGGAGCGCTGCTGGCGAGGAATTTCAGGAACTTGTACTACTGGCGCGACGGCGCCCACGAGGTGGATTTTATCGTCGATGACAGATCCGGACTTTATGCGATCGAGGTGAAATCCGGCAGAAGAAAGAGCACCCGCGGACTTGATGAATTTCTGAAGCGATGTCCGAATGGGAGGCCCGTTTTTATCGACCTGGAGAATTTCGAACTCTTCGACAAGGATCCCAAAGCGTTCCTTTCGCGTCTCGCGCGTTAGCCTTAACGAGTCGCCGCTGAATAAGTAATGACCTTGTATTTGTCTTCGTCGTAGTAAAGCTCCGACGGTTCCCCGAGAAGAAACTGGTGTAACGTAACCCCCTTTACCGCCCTGGACTCAAAAGGAGTGTCACAAATGACTGTCAGCTTCCCTTTTGGAAAAATTCCTTCAAACCAGGCGAACTCCATCGCCGAGGCCGGACCCGCCTTCACCTCAAAGAACCGGCCATCCGGGGTGACGAAGTCGATTTCGTGCTCCCCTGACGCCCAGTATGCAAGATCCTCCGCCCATACCTGGCGCTTGTTTTGTCTTTGATTATTTAGATTCATCCGTCTCCATAATTCCTGAGCGACGGCCCATTCATAAATTGCCGCCTTTTCCCTGCCCTTCATATTTCTTACTTCGTGCAAATAGCGCGGTGACGACGGGTGGAAGGCCATCGCGACGGCCAAGTTGATGAAATGCATCTTGGACGGTTTCTTTGCTAGCCGGATATTTCCGACGTGATCCCACTGCATGGCCGGCAAAAGGCAATAAAGATCAGCCAGCTTTTCAATGTAGTCCAGCGCGGCCGAGTTATTCGCCAGGCCGGCCTCGCGGGCAAGTTTCGTGTAGCTGACCGTGCTCGCCCCGTGCTCATAAATCCTTCTCATCAGATTCATCAAAAACGTCCTGCTTCTGCCGGACGAAACGATGTCGCCAACAAGCCAGTCCTTCACAAGATTAAGGAAGCTCTCGTTCAAATGCTCGTCGTATCCGAGCTCGTGCATCGCCAGCGGGGAGCCTCCGGATAATAAATACCCGAACAGGTCGTCGTCCTTGCGTGTCCCGATTTCACCGCGGACCGTATAAAGATACTCGCGGTACGCGATCGGCAAGAAGACGTAATCGTTTCGCGCGAGCCGGCCCTTTCTTCCCGGCAAGCGTTCCGCGCCTCTTCTTAAGTCAGATGCATTGGAGCCTGTCGTGACGATCAGCACGTCTCTGAGTCTTCCGCCATCGATCATCCTCTTGATCACTTTTTCCCAGTTTTGAATGCTTGTGATCTCATCGATGAAAAGACGTTTTACTTTGGCCTTCTTCGGATAGGCGGCCTCGAGCCCGAGGATCTTGTTTTCAAATTCCTCGTGTGAATAGATTTCATCGCCGTTCAGAATAAAACACGAGCCGGCACCGTATTTCTCAACCGTGTCGAGCAGCTTGAACTCCAACCAGGTGCTTTTGCCGTATTGCCTCGGGCCTCTGACCGAGATCAGTCCCGGCTCTTCGGGGAGACTCTCCAGCCCGAACTCCCAGCGGAATTGATAGCGCCGCGACTCGTATTCGTCGATTTTCGGCCAAAGATCGTCTCTATCGAGCTCGCCCCCAGCCAGCAGCCTGTTCCTCTCCTCACAATTCATAATTGTAATGGTATCACAATTCTAAATTGTGACAATAATTGATTCAGATTTTCTCAAAAAACTCCGCGGGATCAGCCGAAAGCGCCGGGTAATTCTCTGGCGTCACGAAGGCCACGCGCGACTTTGGAAATTTCCCGCGAAACGCCGCGAGCCCGTGGCCCCGCTTGCGCCTGCCGGCTTTAACCTCGATCGCAGTGACGGTACTGCCGTGGACATGGACGAAATCCACCTCGTGCATTCCGTCCCTCCAGTAGAAAAGCTCGCCGGGCATCCTTGAGATCTCAGCTCCCACCGCCGCTTCGAAAACCCACCCCATCGTTTCAGGGTCGTCGAGGTCTTTCTCGCCAAGGCGATACGTGTAAAGCGAGGGCGCGAGCGGCAGAATCTTCGGGCTTGAAACCTTGCGCCGAACCGCCGATCCGGAATATTTTTCGAGCGCCTTGAACAGAAAAGCCTCGCTAAGCAGATGAATATAGTGCTTCACGAGATCGGTGTTTCCGCCCTCCTGTAATTGACCCAATATCCTGTTATAACTCACCTCCCGCGCCGGATAGCTCGACAGGATCTCGAACACCTGCCGAAACAGGGCGGGCTTTCTCACTTGAGCGTGCCTTAAAATGTCTTTTCCAATCACCGTCTCGATGATTGAAGACTTGAGATATGCCTGCCATCGGCCAAAGTCTTTTTTAAGTTTAGCAGCGTAGGGATAGCCGCCGTACAACAGATAGGTCTTCAGATCGTACCGAAACGCCGCCCGCGATTCATCGAATCCCCAGTGATAGACCGGAATCAGCTCAAATCTTCCCGCGAGGCTCTCGTCCAGGCCCGCGCTCAACGTGGGAGAGCTCGAGCCCAGCAAAACGAGTTTGAAACGCGATTTAGCATGCCACTCCGCGTCCCAAAGCGCCTTGATCTTCTCGGACCAACGCTGAATTTTCTGAATTTCGTCGATCACGAGGATCGGCGCGCGCGCGTCAGCCATCTTCGCGGCCTGCCACTGCTCGTCGATCCATTCGACGGATTGATATAGGCTCTCGTCGGCGTTCGCGTAGTGCGCACGCGGAAAATCGCGCAGACATTGCTCGACACCGGTCGTTTTTCCGACCTGCCTTGGCCCGAGAATCACCTGGATCAACGGCCGCCCCTCGCGCAGACGGGCGCGCAGATTCTTGACGAACGCGCGCTCCGATCTGGAATCGTTAATAATTATAGACATATCTATAATTAATTATAGCTATATCTATAATTATGTCAAGATTTTCGGCGCTCCGCCCGCGGCGTTAAGCGGCCGGCTACGTTTCCTCGGAATCCTCTTCCATATCTTTGATGCCCAGTTTCGCGATCCGGTAGCGGATGCTTCGGAACGTGATTCCGAGGGCCTGCGCTGCCTTTTTCTTCACGCCGCCTGCTTTTTCGAGCGCGCGCAGGATGAACTCGCGCTCGAGCTCGCCTACGATCTCGTCGAGATTGACCCCGCCCGTATCGAGCTCGGACGCCGCCTGCTCCCAAAGCTCCTTCCGAGGAATGGGATTGGCCGCGCGCGGCGACTTTGCCGCGCCAGCGGCGCTCGCGCCGGCTTCTTTCGCCGCGGTCGCCCCCGCGGCACTCTTCACCGCCGTTCTCGCGGCAAGAGCCTGAATCGCCGGCGGCAAGCTTTCGAGCGTGATCTCGCCGGTGCCTTCAAGCGCGACCGCGCGTTCCATCATGTTTTCAAGCTCGCGCACGTTGCCGGGAAAATCATAGGCAAGCACCGCCCGCATCGCTGGCGCGGATAGACTGTCGATGGCCTTGCCTATCCCAAGGCTGAATTTACGCAGGAAGTGCGTGATCATCTCGGGAATATCTTCTTTGCGCTCGCGCAACGCCGGGGCGCGGATGTTGATCACGTTCAGCCTGTAATAGAGATCCTCGCGAAATTTTCCTTTGGCGATTTCTTTCTCGAGATCGCGGTTCGTGGCCGCGATGACGCGCACGTCGACCTTGATGCTCTCGTTTCCGCCGACGGGACGAAACGTGCGGTCCTGCAGCACGCGCAGCAATTTTACCTGCATGCCCATCGGAAGCTCGCCGATTTCGTCTAAAAAAATCGAACCGCCGTCGGCGACGCGAAACAAACCGTCCTTCTCGGCGACCGCGCCCGTGAACGAACCCCGCTTATGCCCGAAGAGCTCGCTTTCGATCAACGTCTCCGGAATCGCGCCGCAATTCACGGCGACGAAAGCCTTGTTTTTGAGCACGCCGCCGTAATGAATCGCGCGCGCGACGAGCTCTTTTCCCGTGCCGCTTTCACCGGTGATCAAGATATTGGTCTTATTGTTCCTGACTCGCTCGATCATCTCGAAAAGCGTTTTCATCGGTTTGGCCTTTCCGATGATGCTCTCGATCGAGAACTCTTTTTTCACCTCGGCTTTGAGCGTCTGATTTTCTTTTTTCAGCGTATCGCCTTCGAGCGCGCGCTCGATGAGCAGCCTCACCTCTTCGAGCTTGAAGGGCTTGGTGATGTAATAAAAAGCGCCCAGCCTCATGGCGCTCACCGCCGCTTCGGTGTTTCCGAAAGCGGTCATCAATAAAACCGGAGGGCGCTCCGGCAAAGTTTTCACGCGCCCGAGAAGATCCACCCCGCTTCCGTCGGGAAGCTTGATGTCGCCCAGCACGAGGTCGATGTTGCGCCGCTCGAGCGTGGCCTTCGCGTCTTTGAGGGTGCGCGCGATCTGAACCTTGTATCCCCATTTCCTGATCGCCACCTCGAGCATCTCGCAAAGACTCGCTTCGTCGTCGACCACGAGAATCGTTTTTTCTTTCTGGCCCATCACTTCACCTCGCTATGCCGGCAGCCTCAGTCTCAGACGCGTTCCGCGGCCCTCTTCGGACTCAAGCTCCACGCTGCCCTGATGTTCTTTCAATATTTTATAGACCTGCGCGAGACCGAGACCCGTGCCTTCAGGTCTGGTCGTGAAGAAAGGATCGAAGACCCGCCTTCGGTATTCGGCCGGGATGCCGGGTCCGTTGTCGGAGATGCTGAGCTCGACGAATGACCTCTCACGCCGCGCTTCGACCACCACGCGCTGATCCGCGCGATCGCATTGCCCGGCGAACGCCTGCATCGCGTTCACGAGCAGGTTCGTGATCACTTCGCGCATGGGGTCGGGGGCCGCGCTCACTTCGATAACCTCGGGCACTCGCACCACGACCTCGACGCGAAGATCCCGAAAATCGGGGCGCGCTTTCACGGTCTCCACGCAGTCCCGCACGAATTCGCGCAGCCTCAGGTTTTCGCGTTCCAGGCGCACCGGCTTCGCGAAATCCAGCAACCTTGCCACCAGCCGCTCGACGCGCGAACATTCGCGAACGATGATATCGAATAGCCTCGCGCGCTCTTCGGCGCTGACATCCACGTTCGCCTCGCCCAAAAGAAGCTGTGCCGAGCCTGAAATCGAGGCGACGGGATTTCGAATTTCGTGCGCGACACCCGCCGCAAGCCTCCCGATTCCCGCAAGGCGTTCTTGCTGAGCGAGTTTTTCTTCGAGCTCGAGCAGCTCGGAAAGATCACGAAGCAGGATCATCGCGCTCTTCTCGGGAAGCACGACTTGCGAAACCAGCAGTTTTCGAGACTTGCCGCCAGCGTTAACCTCACAAACGGCGCCCCCAGCGGCGGAACTCATGCCTGGAATCACCTCGTCAAGCGGCCTGCCGACGGCGCCAGACACCGCGGGCGGTCCCAACATCGACTGCGCGACGCGATTGATCTTCTGAACGGTCTTTTCGGCGTCGACGATCAAAAGACCGCTGTCGAGCGAATCGACGATCTCTTCGCTTAAGACCTCAAGGCGGGAAATTTTCTGGCGGCTCTTGAGCAGATCCTCAACGAGCTGCCCCGAAAGCAAAGCGATCGCGATCAACGCCGTGGGAATCATCACGAAATTAGAGGCATAGTCTTTGAAGAACAGGTCCTGCCGAAGCACGCCGAGCAGGATAAAAAGCGCGCCGCTTGAGATCGCGACGGCCAGCGCCCCTCGTCCGCGAAAAAACACGGCCGCGAAAATGATGTTCAGAAAATAAAAAAACGAATACGGAGAGTCGTTCGTGTTCGAGTAGAAAATCAACGCGGTCGTGAACAAGACGTCATATGCGATTTGGCTTGCCAAAAAATAGCGTATTTCCTGCGCTTTTTCGTAAAGAAAAATAAAAACGGTGGTGACGAGGAACGTGAAAAATATCACGGTGAGGTTTTTGACCGCGACATCGCGGTCGTAACCGATCGCGCCTTGATAAACCGTCGGAAAGAGCACGGCAAAAAGCATCATCAGCCGCAAAAACATGTACCGCCGGATATCTTTTGCCGGCCGGGATAGCGTCACGCACCACCTGACATCTTGAAAATCGGAAGATACATCGAGATCAGCATGCCGCCGACCATTCCGCCGAGAACGACCAGGATCAACGGCTCCATGAGCTTGGTCAGATTGCCCACCATCGCCTGAACCTCTTCCTCGTACCAGTCGGCCACGCGCTCGAGCATCTTGTCGACGTTACCGGTGTTCTCGCCGACCGTGACCATCTGCACGGCCATCGGCGGAAAATAGCTGATCTTCGCCATGATCGTCGAAAGGTGCTTGCCCTGCTCGACTTCGCTCTTGATTCTGCCGATCGTCTCTTCGATCGCCATGTTGCCGATCGCGCCCCGGCAGATGTCCAGCGCGTCGAGCAGGTTCACGCCGCTGCTCAGGAGCGTCTGCATCGTGCGGGAAAAGCGCGCCACCGCGACTTTGTTCATGAGCGGTCCGAAGAGCGGGGCGCGCAGAATATTGTAGTCGATGAAGCGTTTGCCTTCTTTCGACTGAATAAACTGTCGAATCAGAAAAACCGCGATCCCAACTCCAATCACGATGAATAGAAAATTTTTCTGCACGAAATGGCTGGAGTTGATCACGATTTGCGTCGGAAGCGGAAGCTCCTGGCCCGCCCCTTTGAGCAAATCCTCGAATTTCGGAATCACGAACGCGAGCATGCCGATCATGACCACGACGCCGATGATCAACACCGTGACCGGGTACACCATCGCGCTCTTCACGAGGCGTTTGAGTTTTTCCGCGTCGTCGAGGTACTTGATCATGCGCTGAAGAATGACGTCGAGCGCGCCCGACGACTCGCCGGCGCGCACCATGTTCACGTAGATGTTCGAAAACGTCTTTTTGTGTTCCGAAAACGCCTCCCAAAGATGCGCGCCGCCGGTGATTTTTTCCTTCACCATCAAGACAACGCGCTTCATTCCCGGCGATTGCATCTGACTGCCGATGATGTCGAGGCCCGAAACGAGCGGCACGCCCGACGACAGAAGAATCGAAAGCTGGCGCGTAAAGAGAAGCGTGTCGATCGGCTTCGTGCCGCCACCGCCCTTGACCAGTTTGCCGAGATCCAGCTCAAGCGCGCCTTTTTTCGCGATCTGGATGGGCCGCAGCTGCTGCGCGCGCAGCGCCATGCGCGCCTCGCCCTCGTTGGCCGCGTCGAGCGCGCCCTTGACCCGCTCTCCTTTCTTGGTGACCGCGGTGTAGCTGAATTGTGCCATCTGTTTACGCGCTCTTCAGGTTCGTTTCGGCTCGCGCATGTTCAGGTTTTCACCGTCACGCCGAGCATCTTCGCGAGCTCCTCGGGCTGAGTGCTCAAGCCGACCGCGTCCGTCTTGGAGACCTGACCCGCATTGATGAGTCTGATGAGCGACTGGTTCATCGTCATCATCCCCGACTCGCCCTGCCCCGCTTGCATCGAGGCGTAGATCTGGTGCAGCTTGTCTTCGCGGATTTGATTCCGGATCGCGCCGTTGGGGATGAGAATTTCCATCGCCATCGCGCGGCCGGGCCGGTCGGACCTCGGAATAAGCTGCTGCGAAACCGCCGCCTGCAACACGAACGCCATCAGCTGCCGAATCTGCGACTGCTGGTGCGGCGGAAAGACGTTCACCATGCGGTAAATGGTCTGCACGGCGCTGTTCGTGTGGAGCGTGCCGAAAACAAGGTGGCCCGTTTCGGCCATCGTGAGCGCCATTTCGATCGTTTCGAGATCGCGAAGTTCGCCGACCAGGATAAAATCGGGATCTTGGCGCAGCACGCGCTTCAAGGCGTTTCCGAACGCCTTGGTGTCGTTTCCGACTTCGCGTTGGTTGACGATGCAGCCTTTGTGCGGATGGATGAATTCGATCGGATCCTCGATCGTCATGATGTGGCCCGACTCCGACTGATTCAAGAAATCCAGCATCGCGGCGAGCGTCGTGCTTTTTCCGCTGCCGGTGGGACCCGTCACGAGAACCAATCCGTTCGGGCGTTTGATGATTTCCTTCAGCACTGGCGGAAGATTCAGCTGCTCGAACGTCGGGATCTGAATCGGAATACGGCGAAAAACTCCGCCGACCGAGCCCTTCTGATAAAAAATGTTTCCGCGAAACCGCGCGACGTCTTTTACGCCGAACGAGAAGTCGAGCTCCAGCTCGCGCTCGAGCTCGACTTTCTGCGCGTCGGTGAGCACGCCGTAGCAAAGTTCCTTGGTATCCTGCTGAGTGAGCGGATCCATTTTCACTTTCACCATCCGCCCCTGAATGCGGTACTGCGGCGGCGACCCGACCGCGATGTGAAGGTCGGACGCGTCCTGGTCCACCATGGTTTTGAGCAGCGCCGGCAACGGAACTTTGGGCATCGTTTCTTCTCCTTCTCGCGGCGGGTTTAATCCGCCGCCGTAAGTGATAGCGCTTCCTCGAGCGTCGTCACGCCCTCGGCGACTTTCTGCAAGGCCGCCATCCGAAGCGTTCTCATCCCCTCGCGGATCGCGGCCTTTTTCAGTTCGATCGCGTTGGCGCCCTTGAGCACGAGCTCTTTGAGCGCCGTCGAGAACTCCATCACCTCATACACGGCCAAGCGGCCCTTGTAGCCGCTGTTGCCGCAGACCTGACAGCCCTTGCCCTTCATGAGCCGCATTTGGGCCGCCGTATGCTCTGAAATTCCAAGTTCCACGAGCTTCTCGATCGGCACGCTCGTGGGCCCCTTGCACTTCACGCAGACGGTTCGCAGCAGGCGCTGCGCGACGATCGTATTCACGGCGGCCGTCACGAGAAACGCCTCCACTCCCATATTCATGAGGCGCGTGATCGTGCTGGGCGCGTCGTTGGTATGAAGCGTGGAGAGCACGAGGTGGCCGGTCATGGCGGCCTGAATGGCGACTTCGGCGGTTTCGAGATCGCGGATTTCACCGACGAGAATCGTGTCGGGATCCTGGCGCAAAAGCGCGCGCAGCACGCTCGCGAACGTAAGGCCGATGTCCTTGTTCACCTGAACCTGGTTGATGCCGTCGAGGTTGTACTCGACCGGGTCTTCAGCCGTCGAAACGTTGTCGGTGACCTGATTGAGCTCCATGAGCGCGGAGTAAAGAGTGGTCGTCTTGCCGCTTCCCGTGGGGCCCGTGACCAGCACCATTCCGCTCGGCTGCGCGATTCCTTTGCGAAAGAGGTCGAGCGCTTTCTGTTCGAAGCCGAGCTTCGTGAGGTCGAGCTGCAGGTTTCCTTTCGAAAGCAGGCGGAGCACGGCTTTCTCGCCGAAGAGGCAAGGCATCGTCGAGACGCGGAAGTCGGTTTGGTTGCCGCCGACCTTGATCTTGATGCGGCCGTCCTGCGGCAGTCGCGACTCCGCGATATCGAGCTTGCTCATGATCTTGATGCGCGCGATGAGCGGACGCTTGATCTCCGGCGGAATCATGATGATGTCCTGAAGCACGCCGTCCACGCGCAGCCGCACGCGCGAGCGGAATTCGTACGCCTCGATATGGATGTCGCTCGCGCCGCGACGGATGGCTTCGACGAGGATCTGGTTCACGAGACTGATGACGGGCGCGTCTTTGTCGGTGACCGCGCCGACGTCGATCTCGAGCGCCAGCCCGAGGTCGGCTATCTCGCCCGCGCGTTCTGATTTTTTCTGAAACGCGCTCACCGCCTGCGCCATCAGCTCGGAGCCGCTGTAGTAGCGGTTGAGCGCCGCTTCGATCGCGGAGTACGAAGTCAGCAGCGCTTCGATGTTGAGCTTCGTGTGGAACTTGATGTCCTCGAGGTTCACGAGCACGGTGGGATCGGCGATCGCGCAGACCAGAACCTGGTTGTTCTTCTGGATGGGAATGACCTGGTACTTGCGCGCGAGCTCCGGAGGTACGAGCCGGATGATCTCGGCGCTGATCTCGTATTTCGAGAGATTGATCGACGGCATTCCGTACTTGTGGCTGAGGTATTGCAGAAGTTTCGTGTCGGCGAGGTATTTTTGGGAGATCAGGTAATGCAACGGCTGGGCGCCGGAAGTTCGCAACGCTTCCACCGCCTCCTGATGCTGCAGATGCGTGATGATCTTGTCCTTTAACAGGATGTCCGCTAGCGCACGTGACACGTCTATCTATGTTAAGATAGTGACAATTTTTGTCAATAAAAGGTGCCGACCTACTTTTCGTGGTGTGAAGCGTTATAAAACAACCACCGCTTTTT
>JACPKS010000014.1 GCA_016186905.1 Deltaproteobacteria bacterium | reverse complement strand
GCCGCGATGATGCGCACGTCGGCGGTGAGCGTCTTCATTCCGCCGACGGGCTCGAAGCGCCGCTCCTGCAGCACGCGCAGAATCTTCACCTGCAGCATCGGCGGCATGTCGCCGATCTCATCCAAAAAGATGCTGCCGTTTTGCGCGAGCTCGAAGCGCCCCTGGCGATTGGAGATCGCGCCCGTGAACGAGCCTTTGACGTGACCGAAGAGCTCGCTCTCTAAAAGTTCCGAAGGTATCGCGCCGCAGTTTACGGGAATGAGCGGCGCGTTACGACGTGAAGAAATATTATGGATGGCGCGCGCGACGAGCTCCTTGCCCGTCCCGGACTCGCCAGAGATCAGGACCGTGCTGTCGGTATCGGCTACTTTTTGGATGGCTTCGAAGACTTGATGGATCGCGGAACTCGATCCGACGAACTCGAGCCCAACCTTTTCTTCGAATGCTTTTTGGTCGAATGTCTGTTCCGTAGACGCCACTCTTGGTCCTCCGTCCTAGAAGATCAAAAAATCCGGCTCAGCTCTCGCGTCTCATCTTGAGACACTACTGCAGATCCAGTAATAACCATGCTAACAGGAATCAGAGTCGTGTCAAATTACTGTCGTAGGCAGAATCGACCGTCAACGATGCGGGTTCTCAACCGAAATTCTTGCGGATCAAAAGCCCGATCCGCCAATACCCGTCGTAAAAAACCCAGACTCCCGTCAGGATTATACAGACCGCCGCCATGGCGAATGCCGCGGCCGTGCGGCCGCGCTCGCGAGCGTTGTAATAATAGACTCCCAAATCGAAAAAAAGAAGCGCCCCCGGAACCGCCCAGAACGGCAGATAACGCACGAGAAATAATACGAAATAGAGCATGCGCTTTGCGGCTTAGCGGACCATCGCCTTGAGAGCGTCAGCCTTGTCGGTGAGCTCCCAGGTAAAGTCCTTTTCACGACGTCCGAAATGCCCGTAGGCCGCCGTCTTCGCGTAGATCGGACGCAGCAGGTTCAACGACGCCGTGATCTCTACTGGCTTAAAGCTAAACACTTCGCGAGCCGCCGCCAAAATCTTGTCTTCCGAGGCGCCGCTCGTACCGTAGGTATTCGCCATCAGCGACACCGGCTCGGCGACACCGATCGCATACGCGACCTGCACAAGACAGCGTTTCGCAAGTCCTGACGCGACAATGTTTTTGGCCGCATAACGCGCCATATAACTCGCTGAGCGATCGACCTTCGTCGGATCCTTTCCGCTGAATGCCCCGCCACCGTGCGCGCCGTGACCGCCGTACGTATCTACGATGATCTTGCGGCCGGTCAGGCCCGTATCGCCCATCGGCCCGCCGATCACGAACCGGCCGGTCGGATTGATAAAATACTTCGTCTTCGAATCAAGATAATCCTGCGGGATCGTCTTCTTGATCACTTCCTCCATGATGGATTCGTAAATCTGCTCGTGAGAGACGCTGTCGGAGTGCTGGCTCGAGATCACGACGGCATCGATGCGCTTGGGCCGCTCGTTCTCGTATTCCACCGTCACCTGAGTCTTGCCATCGGGGCGAAGAAACCCAAGCACTCCGTTTTTGCGCACGATCGAGAGTCGCTGCGCGAGCTTATTGGCGAGATCGTGCGAGAGAGGCATGAGATCGGGCGATTCGTCGATCGCGTAACCGAACATCAGGCCTTGGTCACCCGCGCCCTGCTCCTTGAAAAGACCCTGGCCTTCGGTAACGCCCTGGGAAATATCCGGCGACTGCTTATCGAGTTGGATGAGAACCGCGCACGACCGGTAATCGAATCCCTTTTCCGAGGAATCGTACCCGATGTCGCGGATCTTGTGGCGGACGATCTCTTGAAGATCGAGCACCTTGCCCTTGGCCGTCACCTGGCCGGCAACGACGATGAGTCCGGTGGCCGCCAGCGTTTCGACGGCGACGCGGGCTTTCGGATCTTGTTCAAGATAGGCGTCAAGCACGGCATCCGAGATCTGATCGCAGATCTTGTCTGGATGGCCTTCGGTCACCGACTCGCTGGTAAACAGATAGCTTCCCTTCATGACCTTCCCGCCTCGCCTTAAACGTGGATCGGAAACTTCGGCGTCGTGCCCTTGTTCCGCTCTGTTTTCTTGCGTTTAAGCCCCTTGCGCGACCGGCGGGTCTTGCGCTGAAGCTTGGTGCGGCCTCTGCGTGATGGCATAGAATTCTCCTTTAAATTGAGGGCTTCAACTTACTTACGAAGCTCGTCTGTGTCAATTAAGTTTACCGGCAAATACGATACCCGTGCAGGCCGCTGCGCGGCCACGCTCCGCTTGCTGGCTCGTAAACTCGCTGGCGCAAGCTCGCTCATCCGCATCGCGGTCAAAGCGCGACACCTGTCGCACTTTGACGCGCTTGCGCTGGCACCATTCCTGCTCCTAAGCGCGCAAGGAGAGTTTCATGAGAAATATTCTTTCCAGTCAATGGTTCAATCGACGTTCCAAATGGACAGGCACTGTTTTTATCCGACGCGCGATCGCGTTCGCGGCCCTGATTTTATTCCTCGCCAGCATCGGCCCCCCCCTCGTCCATTCGCAAGACGAGGACTCGACCGAACCAAGTGAAACCGAAGCGCGCCCGGCCGAAGCGCGCGAGGAGCGAATCCCCGCGATCACGCTTCAGGTCGGGCAACGCTATCCGCTGGAAGGGATTCGCGCGCAATCCGCCAGCGTAACGCCTTCGACCGTCGCCGAAGCGCGCGTGAGCGCCACAAGCGTGCTCCTGGTCGGACGCGCTCCCGGCACAGCTACCCTTGCGCTCGAAACCGAAGGGCGTGCTTTGAAGATCAAAGTCATCGTTCGCGGGGCGGCGCCTGGCGGCGGCGAAGGCGTTGGCACTCTTTCCGGCGTGCTTTCGGAAATTCGAAAAATTCCGGGGGTGAGCGTTGTACCGCTCGGAAAACGCTCGCTCGTCCAGGGTGAGATTCTTGGGCGCGCGAACTACCGGCGCCTGCTCTTGCACATGAAAAATTTCGGGGGAAGCCTGCAGGTTTTGGGAACTCCCGCCCCCGGCATCAAGGCGAGCCTGATGGAACAGGCGCAGGCGCTGCTTTCCGCCCGCGGCTATCAGGACGCGCACATTACGAACGCCGGAAACCGTTTCTTCTTGGATGGAAACGTGTCTGCCCCCGAAGACGTCGAACAGGCGCTCGAACTCGCCGAAAGCGTGATTCCAAACGTCGAAAATCATCTTCCCATCCCGATCCGAATCGATCCCACGGTGACGGTGCGCGTGTTCATCCTCGAACTCTCGCGCCAGGCGCACGAAGCGCTGGGCCTTTCGTGGCCCGCGGTCGTGAACAACGCGATCGTCTTCAGTCCGCAGGGCGGGCAGATCGCGCCCAGCTGGGCGGCAAGCCTTAAACACCTCTCGGCTCAGGGACACGCCAAAGTCTTGGCTGAGCCCGTAATCGCGGTCAAGAGCGGGTCGAGTGCTGAGCTTTCGGCTGGCGGCGAGATTCCGCTTCGCATCACCGGAAAGTTCGAGAACAAAGTCACATGGAAACATTACGGCCTCAAAGTACGCCTGCACATCGCGGGCATCGCGGGAAAACACATCCGCACCAAGATCGACACGGAGTCGAGCCAGCTCGACGAGTCCACCGCGATTGACGGCGTTCCCGGCCTTCGCAGCACGAAAATGGGAACTGAAGTGGACGTGCCGGAAGGAGAGCCGGTCCTTCTCACCGGGCTCTTTCAATCGAGCGTCGCGAAGGACGTCGAGAAGGTGCCGTTTTTGGGGAGCATCCCCATTCTGGGCGAGCTCTTCAAGTCGCGCCGGTTCCGCGAGCACGAAAGCGAATTGATGATCGCGCTCCTTCCGAAATTCGGCGCGACCACGATTTCGGTTCCGCTCAGTAGCGCCCACGGTTTGGAGTTCGATCGCAAATGGGGGATTCTCGATTGAAAATCGTCGTGGAGGCGCGCTCGTCCGATGCCAGAATCCGAAGCCGCGTGTTTGAGCCGGGAGAATTCACCGTCGGGAGCGGTGACTGCGGCTTCGTGCTGCAATATCCGACGGTCTCACGCCATCACGCGCGGATTCGAGTGACGGATGACCAGGTCTCCGTAGCCGATCTTGGCAGCCGAAACGGAACGTGGCTCGCGAGCGCGCAAGCCGGCCACTCAGTTGGTCACTTGGGCGCGCGCGATACGCGCCGCCGCAACCCTCCCGAAGCGCTCATCCCCGGCGAGGAAGCGCGATGGAGTGCCGGCGAGGGTCTTCACATCGGGCCGTTTCAGCTCACCTACTCCCGGCGCGATGATTCCATGATCCCGCCCGCGGAATCGGAAACTGGATTTCAAATGGCGCTTGAGGTTCTCGCCGAAGCGTACGCGAACTTGCTCGCCACGCATCCGCTGGACGCTGTGGAACGGCTTCGCGCGCGCGCTATGGCGGAACATTCGCTCGCGGAGAGCGCCGTCGAGCGGATCCTCGAGCGCATCCATCACGAATTCCACGGCGACGGCCCCTTGCGGACGTATCTTCGAAATCCGCGGTGCCGCGAGATCCTCGTGAACGGCCACGGCCGCATTTTTCTCGACTGCGGCGGCGGACTTTTCCAGAGCGACGAGCGCTTTTTATCCGAAAAGACGTTTGAGGCCTGGGCGGTGCGCACGGCCAACGCCTGCGGCCGCAGGCTCGATCTGCAGCACCCCGTCTGCGAGGCGACCCTCCCCGACGGCGCGCGATTCCACGCGGTGCTCGCCCCTGTTTCCGCGAGCGGACTGAGTATCGCGATTCGCCGGTTCGGCTCGGCTCCGATCCGCGAGGCGGATGCCCTTGAGCAGGGATGGATCGCGCCGGAAGCGCTCGAAATCCTGAAGCTCGCCGTCCGCAAAAAACAGAGCACGGTGATCTCGGGAGGAACAAGTTCGGGCAAAACAAGTCTCCTGAATTTTCTCTGTCAGTATTTTGAGCAGGCGGAACGGATTCTCACGGTTGAAGATACGGTCGAGCTTGCGCCCCCCGTGGGCAATCTCGTTCAGCTTCAGGCGAAAAAGCCCAATGCCGACGGAGTGGGAGCGGTGAACCTGCGCGCGCTCGTCCAGTGCGCGCTCCGGATGCGGCCCGACCGCATCATCGTGGGCGAATGCCGCGGAGATGAGGTTCTTGAAATGCTTCAGGCGCTGAACACCGGCCATCCGGGAAGCCTCACAACCGTGCACGCCAACTCGACAGTCGAAGCACTGCACCGCCTGGAGCTTCTCTGTCTTCTGGGCGCGCGCAATCTTTCGATCGAGGCGATCCGTTCGTGGATTCACTCGAGTATCGACTTTCTCGTTCACGTCGAGCGGGACGGCAACGGCCATCGTCACGTAGCCGAAATCGCCGCGCGAGGCAGCGCGCGGGCAAGCCTGGGTTTAGGAAGCGGCGAAAAGGATGGATTCCATGTGGTTTATCGAAGAACGGCTGAAGCTTAGCCTGATGCCGCGTACGGAGGAGAAATACCGTCGCTGGCGAGCCCGGCTCTTGAATTCTGGCGTCTTCCGCGCCGGCTCAAACCTGGTGTTCAAGCGCGTTCACGTATCGCGCGAGTCGCTCGGGCGCGTCTTGCTAAGACTCGAACGCATCCGAACCTATCCGCCAGCGCGGATAGCCCGGCTGCATTCCTATCGCTGGCTCGGCGATTTCATCGAACTTCGCATGGAAGAAATCCATGGCCATACCCTTCGCGAATTCACGCGCGCGAACGCGATCGCGGCGCTTCGAGGCCAGATCGGCGAGACACTCTCAAAATGGCTGGCGCAGGGCTTCATCCATGGAGATCTTTCTCCCACGAATATCCTGGTCGCAGCAGAAATGAAGCCGGAGGTCCGGTTCGTCGATTGGGTAAGCGATCTTGAAAGTTTCGAGGGCACCCCCCGCTACGCGAGTCCAGAAACGTTTGCAGGGCGGCGATCGCACGACTCGGACGTATATGCGGCCTCGAAAATTTTCAAGGATTACGATCGTGGTTTTCGATCACGCAATCCTCTTGTACTCTTGAGAAATGCCGGAACATACGGGAAGCATTTCAGGCGCGGATTCACGCTCGGGCGCGGCGCCCCCCATAAAGAAAAAACGCGCGGGACTTTATGCTCTCTCGGCCCTGCACATCCTCGCTGCGCTCCTTTTCTATTTTAAGCCGGACGGCTGCGTCGCTCTTCTCAACGTCGGCGCCCAGTTTTTGACGGGGTTCCTGCCGATTTCGACTTCCCCTGAGCGATTCTGGAGTGCCTTCGCGGCCAACAACATGGCGCTTGTGGGCATCCTGCTTCTTTATGCGGCGATGCGGACGAACAACCGGCTTCTTCTCTTGCTTCTCGTCCTCATCAAAGCGATCGCAGCCGCCAGTTTCGTTTTTCTGTTTCTGCATCAAGCGCGGTACTTCGCCTACGTCGCGGCCGCTGGGTTTGAAACCCTGTTTGCCGCGCTCATCCTCGTTTTTTCAGTGCGCCGGGTTTCTTGAGAGCCCGCTGCCCGCATCGCGCCGACAAGGCGGCTCCCCGCCTGAGAATCCCTCCGAATTTTCCGCTGCTCTGCCACTCCTCAAAGACGGAACACAAAGATGTGCCGCGTGCCGCCTTGGCTTCGGCCGCTACAGTCTTCGTCCTGGCAGGCGTGTTTCCATCGATCCGAGGCGAAATCTCGATTACGTGCCATGACTTGTGATTTTCAAACCACAGCCAGGCGATCGCTCCGCCTGCCACCACAAGCAAAATCCAAGCGAGGATGCGCGCGCTTCGCGCGCGTGAGCCGCGATACCTGCGCAGGTCGCTCCACGTGACTCGATCTTCGCTTAAACCCAAAGCCGCAGCATCGGCCATAATGCACCCGCCATGATCAGAAAAACCGCCGGGGTAAGAAAAAAGCAGAACACCAGCGAAAGCGCGGTTGGAACTCCCGCGAGGCGCTCCTCAAGGTTCGCGTGGCATTCGTCGTTGAGTTGCCCGATCCAATCCGAGAGCGTTTCGGCCGCTGGAGCCCCGCTGCGCGCGAGCGAATGCAAAAGCGCTGCGGCCTCTCGGCTTCGCGAAAGTTTTTCGTGAAAGAGCGCCGCTCCGTTTGCGGCGCCGCATGAAACCGCTCCGCCCTGAAGCGCGCGAAACCACGCGCGCCACTGCAGTTGAAACGTCGCGCGCAAGGCGATCGACTTCTTGCCCATCGATCCTTCCAGGGAATCGAGGCTCACTTCAAGCGCGCCGTAAACTCCCTGCCCGCAGAGCACGCGAAGCCACACGTCGGCCATGAGATCCCTAAGCCAAACGCGTTCATCGCAGATCGGACGCGTGGTCTTGCGCACGATGAGGTAAAACAAAAGCAGGCCAAGAATCTGCAGGCCAGCACCAGCTGCACTCAAGAAACTAAACCCCGATCCGCCTCCCACCATCGCGGCCACGCACCACGGAAGCACCATCGCAAGCGCCCCCTGAAGTCCGTATTGCTTCTCAAGACCCGCAAGCCGCATCCACTGGCGCTCTTCACGCACGATCATCGGGTGGGCAAGTGCCAGCACGCGCGCGCACGGAACACCCATCCGCTCACCGCCTTTGAGCGCCAGGTAAACGCGCTCTCCCCACAGCCGGATGCTTTCGGAGCCGCGCGAAGAACCGCGTCCTCGTCCTCTTATTTTCCAGGAATGCAGCAACGCCAGGATTTCAGACGTCGACGCTCCCCCCGCGGCGAGCGCCCGGCCTTTTGAAACTTCAGCGGAGAGTAAAGAAACCGAACCCACGCGCGAATATAGCGCAAGTACCAGGCCAGAAAGATTTCAGAAAGTCAGAAAGTTAGCCGCTAACTTTTTGCAGTTCAATGACCGGAAATTTCTTTCTCAAACCCTCGATCACGGCGTCGACCTCCCCGGCAAACCCAGGCGCAATGCAGAGTTCGAGGTCGCGGTGCATTTGGCCAGGCGCATCAGAAAGTGTGGTGTAGCTCGTCATCCCCTCAAGCGATTCCAGGATCGCGTACGTAAACGCCGAATCTTTGCGATGGAGCCGAATGGTCCTGTGTAGCATCGCCATACCATCCGCGATTATGGCGTGTTTTGAATTGACTCGCAACCGATCCGATTTATCCTTTAACTAAGGACATCTATGCGGAATCCATCCAACAAAAAAAAGAAACTCGCAAATCGCCCAACGCTCTGGGCTACCGCGGCGATCGGCGTCGCGGCAATCCTCGCATTGTCGAGCTGCGGCGGACGAAAGCACGCCGCCGACGCGCCCGCGGAAACGCTGGAACCTCCCTCCGATTCGCAGCGCATCGAAAACTTGAGCGCTGCACTTTCGCGCGCGCAATCCCGCATCGAGGAACTCGACGCAAAGGTGGCCGTAATGAGCGACAAACTCGAGGCCACGAAGCTCGTCACCGACAATCTCGCGGGGAATAAACCGCTCAAAACCCAGCTGGTCGGCGGAAACGTCGCGCCTCACGCCATGACCCAGCCCGCACCGTCATCCGACGAGACGGCCGTTTCGTTCAAGGCCGCGATGGCGCTTTTCAGAGCAGGCAATTACTCTGAGGCGGAACTTTCGTTTAACCGCATCGCGGAATCTTTTCCCGAGCACGTGCTCGCTGGATCGGCACAGTTCTACGCGGGCGAATCGTACTATCTGATGGGCGAATACAAGCTTGCCGCGACGGAATACGAGAAGGTGATCTCTTCGTTTTCGAGCAGCCCGCGTGTCGCGACGGCGATGGTACGGCTCTCGCAGTGCCACGAATCCAGCGGAAACCACAAGGAAGCCGCAAGGCTTGCCGCGCTCGCGGGCGACCTCTTCGCCGGAAACCCATCGCTCGACTGGGCGGCCTCGAAGCCTGACACGAAGAGGACCTCCGAAACCGACGCGGCACCCAAGGCGAAAACCGCCCCTGAGACGAAGAAGAATACTGAGGTGAAAACAGCAGCGCACTCCGACGGGCTTTCGGCGGAACCCATGACGGGCGGCGAATCCGTCAACGAATCCGCGGACGGGCATTCGGCGGCCTCCGCAGTCGTCGGTCGTCAACATTGACGCGAGGGACATGAAAAAACTCTCCATACTCGCAGCGGCTTTGGCTTTCTGGGTGAGTGCCGCGGCTCGGGCCGCCGACGACGAGGGCGCGCGGCTGGCGCGGCTTGCCGGCAAGCTCAAGCCCATCGCGGACTCGCAGTGGAACGAGATCGCGGGCCCGCACGCCTCCGAAACCTACGACGTGCAAAAAGGCGATACGCTCTGGGACGTGAGCAAGCGCCTTTTCGGCAACGGACGCTACTGGCCCAAGGTCTGGTCGCTCAACAACGCCGGCGGGATCACGAACCCGCACGTCTTAACTCCCGGCGAAAAACTTGTTTTTAGACCTGGAAGTTCGGAAGCGCCTCCAAGTGTTACGACCGCCGAGGAAGCTCCGGAATCAGCGGCGCCGGTCGCGAGCGCCGCCGACACACCCACGGAAAAAATCCCCGAGTACGAGAAGGTTTCGCCGGATCTTTGGAAGCCGATCGATGTCAAATCCTCGGCCCCGAAAAAAGATTACGACGAGTTCGGACTGGAAAAGAACATCAAGATCTTTCCAACGGTTCGAATCACGATCCGCGTTCCGGCAATCGCCAACGAAACGACGCTCCCCGATCTCGGCGAGATCACCGGTTCGCGCCGCGACGGCAGCGGCTTAAGCCAGGACGACGTCGTGTTCGTCAAGTCCGACAGCCAGGATCTCCAGGTCGGAAACTCCTATATGATCCTTTCCGAGCCGATCTTCGTGGACGACCGCAAGTCTGACCGCAACGGCTACATTTACCGTGCGTCCGGCGAAGTGCGGATCGTCGGCGTGAAGGACAACCTTTACATCGGAATCATCACGAAGGCCTACGATGCGATCCATCGGGGGAACCGCCTTTATCCGCTGCTCCCCATCGTCAACGACATCCAGCCCATCGCGGCAGCCGAGGCCATCGAGGCGATGGTCCTCCTCAATCCGCAGGAAAGCTCGCGCGGAACGTCGCAGTTTCATTTCATCCACCTCGACCGCGGCATCGAAGACGGCATCCAGCCCGGAAACGTCGTACGTCTTTACGAGTACTACGACCCCGTCACCCGCGAGAAAATCACCGACAGCGACATCATGCTTAAAGCCGACGCGATGGTCGTGCATGCGACCGGCCAGTATTCGACCGCGATGATCCTTCGCGCCAACGGCGTCATCCACCAGGGCGACCTCGGCGTGCTCATCACCGACGTATCCGAACTGCGGAAGCAGAAAGAATCCCGCGCGAAGCTTCTTGGCGAGCCGCAAGCAAAAGGAGCGGACTCGGAGCTCGACGATCTCGATGCGCTCGAAAGCGCCACGACCTTCGATGCCGCCGGCAAAAAGGAAGAACAGGAGATCAAGGAGCTAGAGAACTGGGATAAGAACCGCGGTCAGGAACCGACGACTGAAAGTCCGGCCGAGGAGGCTCCGGCGGAGCCCGAACCTGAGAGCGCGAAGCCGCCCGAAAGCTCCCCGGTGGAACCTGAGCCGGCGGCACCGCAATCCTCGACACCCGAGCCCGCTGCGCCCGAGCCCGCTGCGCCCGAGCCCGTTGCACCCGAGCCCGTTGCGCCCGAGCCCGCGACCAGCCAGCCTCCTGCCGCGACGGAGGCCGCGCCGAATGCGGCTCCCGCTGCGCCATCCATGTCAACCGAGGCTCCTCCCGCCGCGACTCCGTCGGAGCCTCCTCCGCCCGTGGAGATGCTGCCGCAAGAGGGCGTGCCCACGACCGAATCTCCTTAGCCCGCGAACCCGCCTTTATTCCCGGTACGCCGATTGCTTTAAACCCCGCGAGCACATGCTCGTGGAATTAAAAACATACCTTCCGATTCAACTGGAGAAGCCATGACCGACGCACTGCTAATCAGCCATCTTCCTGAAGAGCTTTGGTGGAACGCCGCTCTCGAAAATTTTCGTAAGACCCCGTTGACGCCGCCGTCTGTCGAGGCCGTTTGCGCGCGGCTTGAAAACCATTCCACAAACCCGCTCGCGATCCGTGGAGCAGTGGCCTTGGCGCAACGAGACGTCGCACGAACGGCGCTCTTGCTGAATGCCTGCAAGATCAGCGCGATCGACTTCTGGTCGCCTGATTATCCGGAATGCCTTCGCCACCTCAAACGCCCGCCGTGGTGCCTCTACGTCATCGGCCGGATGCTCGTGGACGCCCCGACTCTTGCCGTGGTCGGATCTCGAAATCCGAATCGTTACGGGATGGAACTCGTTCGCGAAATTTTACCGCGCCTGAAGACGCGGCCATTGCAGATCATCAGCGGCTTGGCGTTCGGCATCGACGCGCTGGCGCACTTGCACGCATGCGAGGCCGGGATCGTGAATTTCGGCGTCTTGGGCTCGGGGATCGACATCCTCTATCCTGTCGAGCACGTATGGCTCGCGCGGCGAATCCTCGACGGAGGCGGCGGAATCATCAGTGAGTATCCTCCCGGAATGAAGCCGGCTAAATGGCACTTTCCGATGCGTAACCGCATCATCTCGGCACTTTCGCACGTGGTCTGGATTCCGCAAGGCACGGCGAAGTCGGGGAGCCTTCACACCGCGGAGGCGGCGGCAATTCAGGGCCGCTTGGTCTGCGCCTCGCCGGGCGACGTCTTCAGCGACCTGTCCGCGCTTCCCAACCGGCTTTTGTTTGAAGGCGTACCCCCGATCCGGAGCGCGCAAGACCTGGATGAGCTGCTTCAGCGCGAGTTCAGAACTACTTCCGGCGACCGCGCTTCTTCTTGCTGCGCTCCTGCAAAAGCTCCACCGCCTGCGGCATCGTGAGCGCCCCAGGCTTGATATCGGAAGGAATCGTGGCGTTCGTGGCGCCGTGCTTGACGTACATCCCGTATTTCCCGTCATAAATGTTGACGGGTTTTCCGTCTTCGGGATGCGCGCCGAGCTCGCGGTGCGGCTTGGCAGCACCTCGGCGGCCTTTCTTCTCTTCGGCGAAGAGCTCGAGCGCCCGCTTGAGATCGATCGTGAAGAGGTTGTCGTCTTTTCGGATCGAACGGTAATCACCGTCGTGCAAAACGTACGGACCGAACCGGCCCTGGTTCGCGACGATCGGTTTCAGCGTCTGGGGATGGATGCCGAGCTCACGCGGAAGACTTAAGAGCTGCACGGCCTGATCAAGAGTCAGCGCCTTGGGTTCCATTCCCTTAAGCAGCGATGAGCGCTTCGGTTTGGGCTTTTCATCGGTGACTTCACCGAGCTGTACGTAAGGCCCGAATCTCCCCGTGAGGCAGTATACCTCTTCGCCGGTCGACGGGTGCTTTCCGAGCGACTGCGGCCCTTTTTCCGAGGCATCGATGAGCTCCTTGGTTTTTTCGGAGCTGAGCTCGGACGGCGCGATGTCTTCCGGAATCGAAGCGTGAACGTGATCATCGCCTTTTTTCCCGGATTCCTTCACGAGGTAAGCGCCAAAACGCCCGATTTTCACTTTCACGCCGTCGAGATGGAAAATGTCCAACGTGCGCGACGCCTCGGGATCGATGAGCTTTTCTTCTTTTTTAACCTGCTCCTGAAGGCCAGTACTTCCGAGAAAAAACTCGCGAAGATACGGGAGCCACTCGAGACTGCCTTCGGCGATCTCGTCGAGCGACTGCTCCATCTTCGAAGTAAAGCCCAGGTCGACGAGCTGCTGAAAATGTTTCTCGAGAAGCTGGATCACGGCAAAGCCGGTGAACGTCGGAACGAGCGCGTTTCCGACCTTGCGCACGTAACCGCGGTCGACGATCGTATCGATGATCGAGGCATACGTCGACGGACGGCCGACACCTTCTTTTTCGAGCATCTGGACGAGCGAGGCTTCGGTGAAGCGGGCCGGCGGTTTTGTTTCGTGCGAAAGAGGCTCGAGTTTTTCGAGCGTTACGACGTCGCCTTCCTTAAGGGGCGGAAGCACAACCTCCTTTTCCTCGAGTGCCGCCTCGGGATCGTCCGATCCCTCCGCGTAAGCTCGCAAAAATCCAGGGAACAGAATCCGCGTGCCGGTCGCCGAAAATCCGGCGATGCCGGCGCCGGCGACGTTCGTCTCGAGCCGCGAAGCGAGCCGGCAATCGATCCGCACGCTCATCGAAAGTTTCCGCGCCTCGGCCATTTGCGTCGCCACCGTGCGCATCCAGATCATCTCGTAAAGCGCCTGGTCTTTTCCGGAAAGACCGGCCTGCTTGGGATGCGTGAACCGCCCGCCGGCGGGCCGAATGGCCTCGTGGGCCTCCTGCGCGCCCTTGGCTTTCGACGCGAACTGCCGCGGCTCGGGCGAAAGATAATCCTTTCCGTAAAGCGAGACGACTGCGTCGCGCGCGCCGCCGAGGGCTTCCGAGGAAAGGTTCGGCGAATCGGTTCGCATATAGGTGATCAAACCTTCTTCGTAGAGGCGCTGAGCGATGCGCATCGCCTCGCGCGCCGAAAGGCCGAGCTTTCGGTTGGCTTCCTGCTGAAGCGTGGAGGTGATGAACGGCGGCGAAGGCCGTTGATTGAAGGTTTTCTCCTCGACGGAGACGACTTTCCACGTCGCGGACCGAAGCTTCCCGGCGAGTTCCTCGACGTCGCCCTGGCCGAGCACGCGCACGTCCTTGCCGGGCTTGAGCTTGCCGGTCGTCTCGTCGAAATCCTTGCCTGATGCCACGCGCGCGCCGCCAACCGAAACCAGGCGCGATTTGAAGACGGAATCTTTCTTGAGGTCGGCCGCGATGTCCCAATACGTCGCGCCCTGGAACGCCATCCGTTCGCGCTCTCTTTGCACGATGAGCCGCAACCCCGCCGACTGCACGCGTCCCGCCGAGAGGCCGTACGCGATCTTTTTCCAGATCAGGGGCGAAAGCGTATAGCCCACGAGGCGATCGAGAATGCGGCGGGTTTCCTGCGCGCGCACGAGCCGCAGATCCACGTCGCGCACGTCTTTGAGCGCGTGGTCGATGGCGTCGCGCGTGATCTCGTGGAACACCATCCGCTTCACGGGCACCTTGGGCTTCAAAAGCTCGAGCAGATGCCACGAGATGCTCTCTCCTTCGCGGTCTTCGTCGGTCGCGAGGTAGAGCTCGTCGGCGCCCGCGAGCTTTCTTTTGAGGCCGGTGATGACCTTCGTTTTACCCTTGGGCACGACGTAGAGCGGCTCGAAGTCCTTCGCGATGTTCACGCCGATCTTGGCCCAGTCTTCTTTTTTGAATTTTTCGGGAATGTCGGCGGACGACTGCGGAAGATCGCGCACGTGTCCCATGCTCGCTTCGACCGAGAAGGTTTGGGGCAGGAATTTCCGGATCGTCTTCGCTTTCGTTGGCGACTCGACGATCACGAGCGCGTGCTTAGCCATTTTGAACGTCTATGCTTGCGCATTTCCGGAAGGGCTTCAAGTCCAAACGTTCAGGCTCATCTTATCGCGACCTCAAGATAAACGCATTGACATACCATCGTGCCGCCACGCCCGTGTTCGAAAGCGCGACGTTCATCGTCTTGAAGAATTTTTTCGTGGACGGCGGCATGGAGGCGGCGGACGCGCCGTCGGCGAGTACCGCTTTGAAATCGATCTTGGGTTTGCCTTGAGCGTCTGTAAAACCCGGAATCAGTTCCATGTTCCGGTCCAGAAGGATTTTTCCCATCAGCGTGGATTCGGCCGCCGCAAGTTCCGGAGCGAGGGCGTTCGAAACCTCGGCGAGCCTCAGCACCGCTTCTTTCACGGGCTGATCCGCGCTCCCTTCAAGCGCGCGCTTGAATGCCGCGTCGGCGTCCGGCACGCGAAACGCCTGTTCCACCGCATCGCCGCGGTCGAGAAGAAAATCGGTGAGGTACTCGAACGCGAGATGAAAATTGCCGACCCGCCGAGTGGTCTCGGCGATGAAGGCCTCCCATCCGCGAAAAAGCGTGAACAGCGGCAGCAGCCTCACGCTCGCGAACTCGCTCGCATGGTAAGGCTGACCCATGTCCTCGACGTAATGCAGCCCCCATCCCAGAAAACGATATGACCAGAACCGGTGCCCACCCGCGGCGGCGCGCAGCGCGAGATCCAAACAGAGCTGCGCTCGTTCGGGCGCCATGCCCATCGCGCGCACCGGAAAGTGAAACGTCGCAAGCGGCCGTCGCCAGTCCCATTTCGGAAAGTACATGTGACGGATGCCTTGGCTCGACGGTCCCGCGGCACCTCCCATGTACTTCTGGTCGGGGCCGAGATCGAGGTCCTGATCCATTCCGTTGTCGGGTTCTTGCGCGCTCCACGACAATACCTCGACCGCGCTCAAGGGTTTTTCCTCGCCGGCGGCCCAGTTCCAATCGACCTTCTCGCCCCGAATGCCCAGGCGATTCGCGAACTCCTCGCGGGTCGCGCCCGACTGCATGGCGGGAAGCGCCGACTCCAGCGTTTCGAAGACCGCCGACGGAAGCACGGTGCCCGACTCGATCGATTCCAGGGAAAGCCGCGTTACGCGGCGATGGTCATCCCACGCGAAAAGCGCGCGCGGAAAACAAATGCTCGCAAAAACAGCGATGAGCACGCTCAATACGACGGGCGAACGCGACAGGCGATGCATGCCTTAGGGGAACAATCCGCGCAACAGCATCGCGCGATTGAGCCGATCCACGCCAGCGATGAGGGCCGCGGTTTTCATGTCGTTGGTCTTGTGGCGGTGCATGCCGTCGACGACTCTGTGAAAGGCATTGACTATGATCGACTTGAGCTTCTCGTTGACCTCGGCCTCGCTCCAGAAAAAATTCTGCATCCCTTGCACCCACTCGAAGTACGAGACGATCACGCCGCCCGCGTTACTGAGAATGTCGGGGATGATGAAAACGCCGCGCTCAACGAGCGCTTTGTGCGCGTCGGCGTTGATC
Organism: Deltaproteobacteria bacterium; assembly: GCA_016186905.1. Classification (GTDB taxonomy): domain Bacteria; phylum Bdellovibrionota; class UBA1018; order UBA1018; family UBA923; genus JACPKS01. The sequence goes on along the minus strand of JACPKS010000014.1, from coordinate 33,280 downwards.
GGGCCGTTAGCGCCTTCGGCGATCACCTTCGCCTTAACCTTCGCGACGTTTTTGGAATGAATCACGCCGTCGATCGCGGCGGGAATCAGGATGTCGACCTTCAGCGCGAGAAGCTCGTCGTTCGTGATCGGCTCGCTCTCGGGAAATCCCGCGAGCCTGCGGTTTTTCTGGTAGTAAGCGAGCAGCGCTTTCATGTTGAAACCGTTGCGGTTGTATATTCCGCCGTCAACATCGCTCACCGCGACGACCTTAGCGCCCAGAAGCGCCATCTCCTCGGCCGCGACCGATCCGACCTTGCCGAAGCCGTGCACGGCAACGGTGGTATTCTCGTCGATGTCGAAGCCGAGGTGCTTTGCCGTCTCGATGATCGTGTAAACCACTCCGCGGCCGGTACTTTCGGCGCGACCGTGGCTGCCGCCGAGATCCAGCGGTTTGCCCGTAACGACCCCGGGAATCGCATAGCCCTGCTCCTGGGAGAACGTATCCATCATCCACGCCATCGTCTGCGCATCAGTGCCGATATCGGGCGCGGGAATGTCTTTGTCGGGCCCGATGATCATGTTGATCTCGCTCGTGTACCGTCGCGTGAGCGACTGCTTCTCGAGGCGCGAGAGCCGAGTGGGATCGACGCAGATTCCGCCTTTGGCTCCGCCGAGCGGAAGCCCCACGAGCGAACACTTGAACGTCATGAGCATCGCAAGGCCTGCGACTTCCGAGAGCGAGACGTCTTGGTGGTAGCGGATGCCGCCTTTTCCCGGCCCAAGCGTCATGTTGTGCTGCACGCGATAGCCTTCGAAAACCGCGACGGCTCCGTCGTCGAGCCGGATCGGAACGCTTACGATCAGCGCGCGCTTCGGGCGCTTAAGCCGCTCGAGAACGTTGGGATCCAACTTCATCACTCGGCCCGCTTCTTCGAGTTGCAGTACCGCGTTTTTGTAAAGCGGGCTTGCTTCCCAGATGCCCGAGTTCAGAATCGACATGATGCATGTTCTCCTTATGCTGCAAATATTTACGCCTAATCCAAAGAACCCGTCAACTATCGGATGGTTAATCGGTTTGAGTGGCATCGCTTGTGCATTCATCCCGTTCGATGAGCGAACTTGATTTACCAGTCCACAGTATTGAATCGAAAATTTATCTCATTCGCGGCGAACGGGTGATACTCGACTGCGACTTAGCCGAGATGTATCAAGTCACAACCGCGCGGTTAAATGAGCAGGTCAGCCGTAACCTCCGAAGATTCCCTGGCGACTTCATGTTTCGTCTTTCAAATCAAGAATTTAGAAACTTGATATCGCAATTTGCGATATCAAGATCGGGCTGGGGCGGTCGACGAACGCCACCGCTGGCTTTCACAGAACAAGGCGTTTCCATGCTCTCAGCGGTCCTTCATAGCGAAAGAGCCATCGACGTTAACGTTGCCATCATGCGTACGTTCGTAAAACTACGTCAACTTCTGAGCTCAAACCGCGAACTCGAAAAAAAGATCGTCGAGCTCGAGCAAAAATACGACGGCAAGTTCAAATTAGTTTTTGAAGCGATCCGCGAACTCATGTCTGCCCATGCAATTCCACGCAAGAGAATCATTGGACTTGGAAGTGAGGACTAATAATCCAGCATCAGGCAACGAAATTCGGCAACCGCAACCGGTGCGGTATCAAGAGCTGGTCTGACTCGGTTTTTTTTGAAGCGTAGAATCGTTCTTCCTTTTGGAAAATTCAGGTCCCACTGTCGTGGGACCTGAATTTTCCAAAAGGAAGAAATTAAAATACTTCGGAATTTTCGTGCGCATCCACCCCGGCCAATTCATCCGGTTTCACGTCGATGCTCAGTAAAACGTGTTATTGTTGGTTATCCGGATTATCAACATTATAATATGATATTCGACTGCGGGGTGACGAATGCGATCGCCGGAATCAGGCATATCGAGCGTAATTCCGACCTGTTCGGCAAGCGCTTCGAGCAGTCGCTCATCAATGAAGTCCGCGCGTACAATTCCTATTCGGGCAAACGCTTCCCGCTCTCTTTTTGGCGCGAAAAACACGGGCGCGAGGTCGACCTTTTAATAGGGGATGGGATCGCCATCGAATTCAAGGCCGCGAAAAGAATCTCCCCGCGCGATCTTGCGGGCATCCGTGCATTGAAGGAAGAGCGCACATTCAAAAAATATTTTATCGTTTCAAACGATCGAATCGAACGCGTGACGGATGGAATCCGCTGCATCCACTATCACCGCTTTCTCGAGGAGCTTTGGGCGGGCGTATTGCTCGAATAGAGGGCGGCTAACTCCTGCAATGCCTCCTCATTTGTAGAGTCCGATTTTCTTGCTAAGATGACTGCCTCAATTAAGAAGTACCTACACCCAAGTGATGACGTCTGCACGAAGGGCGCTATCGTAACTTGGGTGGCGGTTCTAGGAAGTGGCGGCTCCTCGTTAACAGTACAGAAGGGCAACTGCGGCATAAAGGTCGACTGCAAGAAGGCACGTACCTTTTCCTATCCGTAAGGTTAGTCTTCGCTGAACTATTCTGATTTTTGATTGATTGGAAGATGGAGAGCTGGAATCGGCTCTCCATCTTCGTTTTTCCGGAACTTCTTAAACTTCCTCTTTCCCCGCCCTCGGCGCCACCATCCCGAGTTCTTTAAGTTTCAGCTGCAAGCCCTTGCGCGAAAGCCCCAGGCGCACCGCGGTCTTCGTGATGTTGCCCGCGTTTTGCTCCAGCGCCTGTTCGATGATCTGCCTCTCGATCGTCTGCGTCTGGCTCTTCACGATGTCCTTGAACGGTTTTCCCGCGCGGAATTCCTCGAGGATGCGATTGATCTCGCTTTCCGCCTCGGCCGACGCCGGCTCCGCGCCCGCTTCGAGAACCTCGGGCGGCAGATCCTGCGCGCGCAGGATCCCGCCCTCGCTCATCAGCACCGCGCGCTCCAAAACGTTTTCGAGCTGCCGGATATTGCCCGGCCATGAATACGTCAGAAGCTTCTGCAAGCACGCATGATCGATCGTCTGGATGTTCTTCCCCAAGCGCTCGTTGAATTTGCGGGCGAAAAAATAAATTAAATCCTCGATGTCGGCACGGCGCTCGCGCAACGGAGGAAGGTAAATCGGCACGACGTTCAGGCGGTAGAAAAGATCCTCGCGAAAGCGCGCGTCGCGCACTTCCTTCGCGAGATCCCTGTTCGTCGCCGCGATCAAGCGCACGTCGATCTTGAGCGTGGAGAGGCCGCCCACACGCTCGAACTCCGACTCCTGAATCACGCGCAGAAGCTTTACCTGCATCTCAACCGGCATCTCCGCGATCTCGTCGAGGAAGAGCGTGCCTTCATGCGCGAGCTCGAAGCGGCCCGGCTTGGAGCTCACCGCGCCGGTGAACGCGCCTTTTTCGTAACCGAAGAGCTCGCTCTCGATGAGGCTTTGCGGGATCGCCGCGCAGTTGATCTTGATGAAAGGTTTTTCGGCGCGGTCGGAGCCGCGATGGATCTCGAGCGCCACGAGCTCTTTTCCCGTGCCCGACTCGCCGGAAAGCAGCACCGTCGACGGCGAACCCGCGACCTTGCCGATCACGCGATGTACTTCCTGCATCTGAGGGCTTTTGCCCACGAGAAGCGACTGCGAGAGCTCTGACTCCGAACTTAACGGCAGCGGCTCGCGCTGGCGCAAGCCATGGGTATTGGCGGCCTTCTCGGCGATCGCGAGAATCTCGCCCTGCTCAAAGGGCTTCGTGACGTAATCGAACGCGCCTTTCTTCAAAGCCTCGACAGCGCTTTCCACCGAACCGAACGCCGTGATCATGACGACCGGAAGATCCGGCTGCGTGCCGCGAAGTTCGTCGAGGATCTGCATTCCGCTCATCTGCGGCATGTACAAATCCGTGATGACCGCGCAGTACCCATGCGCGGGATTCTTGAGCGCCTTGAGCGCGGCCATCGGATCGTTCCACGCGTCGACTCCGAAGCCGCCCTTCTCGAGGATGGCCTTGATCACGAACGTGATGTTCTTCTCGTCGTCGACGACGAGGATCTTCTTGGAACTCATTGCACTCCGCTCCTTACAGGAAGGTATACCGTAAACCGCGTCGTTCTTCCTTCCGTACCCGATTCCGTTCCGCTTTGCACCTCGAGCCGGCCGCCGTGCGACTCCACGATTCGCGAACAGATCGGAAGCCCGAGGCCCGTTCCGCCCATCGAGGTCGTGAAAAACGGAATGAAGATCTTTTCGAGGTTCTCGCGCGGGATGCCCGGCCCGTTGTCTTCGACGAAGATCGCGATCTCCGCCCCGTTCGTCCTGGGAACGGCACCGGAACCGAACCCATCCGAGCGCACGAGAATCGCCCCGACCTGAACTCTTCCTCCTTCCGCTGGCGGCGCTTTGAAAACCGCCTGAATCGCGTTCTGAATAAGATTCACGAGCACCTGCTGGATCTGCTCGGGGGCGCAATGCACGGCTGGCAGCCGCTCAAACCCTTCCGCGGGCGCGACAAGCTCGAAGCGAAGGCCATCGAGCACGCCCCCCGCGCTCTTGAAAACCGTCATCGTCTTTTCGAGCAGAGGCCCGACCCGCGACTCGACGAAATCAACCCCGATCGGGCGCGAATAATCGAGAAAGCGCGTCACGACTTTATTGAGCCGATTCACCTCTTCCACGATCACCTTCAAAAACGCCGTCTGCGAGCCCTCGCTTTGAGGCTCGAGATATTGCGCGGCTCCCTTGATCGCGCCGAGCGGATTGCGGATCTCGTGCGCAAGCCCCGCCGCCATCTCGCCCAGGGCCGCCAGCCGGTCTTTTTCGCGCAGGCGCACGTACACGTCCATGTTCTTGAGCACCCGCGCGGCGTTCTCGAAGAACGGGTACATGACGGGCAGCGCCCCCCAGTTGTCGTCCCAGGGTTCGGGCGGCTGATTCGCCTTCACCGCGACGAAGCCCAGCACCGTGCTTTCCGCGCCGCCGCCGAACAGAAACGGCAGCGCGATATTGGCGTTCAGGCCCTCAAGCCCCTGCAGAACCGAATCATAGAGCAAGCGCTGGGAACCGCTCGTCGAACGCTCGCGTTCCGTATCGACGTAATGATCGAGCGCGATCGGCGTCTCCCCGCGCTTTTTCATCCGAAGAAAAAATTCGATGAGCGGGTGGTTGGCGAGAATCTCGCGATTGGAAAGCTCGTCGTCGCGCAAACCCCGGATGCGCCTGAACTTCGTGCCGTCCGACCGCAGCACGAACACGGTCGCCGATTCGCACCGAAGGGCGCTCTCCACGAACTGCAGCGTCACCTGAGCAAGACCCGCGGCATCGAGCACGCCGGTGAGCGCGCGTTCGGCGTCTTTCATCTTTTGCTCGAAGAGCAGGTATTTCGCGCTGAAAAAACGCACCACGCTCCAGTTGACGAGCCTTTTGGCGGGTTCGATCAGCATGAGGATGATGAACGACGCGAGAAACGAATTGAGGATGAAAAGCCCCGGCGAGCGCTCGATCCACGCGACCATCAGCGTATAGATCAACGTGAAACACGCGCTGATGAAGATGAGGATGAGCAGGCGGTTGAGCAACGCGCTCACGTTCAGGAGCCGCTGATGGATGACGACCTCGCTCACGATGAAGAGATACATGCAGAGAAGCACGTTTCCGAGGCAAGGAATGACCTCTCCCATCCGCGGAACGTGGTCCATCACGGCCGTGAACAGAAGCGCTACGCCGCCGAGGTAGATCCAGATCTTTCCGCTGAATCCGGTCGAAAAAGAGCGGAGAGCCGGCGTCGAGAATCCGCCCCTTCCGCGACGGATGGAACGGCGGATGAGCATCGCGTTCACGCAGCCCAGCGCCAGAAGCGACGGGCCGAAATTCGCGAGGTTTCGGATGAACGGCGTGCGTCCGAGATCGGTCCACGCAAGTGCTGCGACCGCGATCGTGTAGACGATCGAGGCGCGGTAGAGCCAGCGGTGGAACAAGGAATCCACCCGGGCAAGCACGCCCAGAAAAAATAATCCCACGGGCGCCAGCATGAGGTTGAACGCGAGATGGAATTTATAGAACGCTCCCGAGCCGAAGACCTTTTCCAGGAAAAAAAAGAACGCCCACGCCGCGATCACTCCGCAAAGCACGGCGTAACTTAAAACGAGCTTGTTGCGCAGGTTTCGCGTCAGCGCGGTGACGCCCAAGGAGAACGCCGTGACCGCGACGACTAGTGCTGACTGCCCGAGTATTCCCAAAACATCCATGCAACGCACAGTAACTTGCCGCGTAAGTGCCTGTCCAGCGAACGGATTTAATCTCAATGTCTCCTCGCGCAGCCGCCGTTCTCGGCAAAAGTTTGCTGCTCACCTCACCTGCTGGTTCGAGTTCGCAGCAAACTTTACCTCGAACGCCGTCTGCGCGACGGGATTCCGAGCCTAAAACTTCGCCGAACTCGACCGAAGGGAGGTGAGGCGAATTTTACGGCGAGGAAGCCGGTCGCGCGGATACGCGTGACGGGCAAAGATTGCAGTGTAGGACTTTTGACGCCCGACCGATATGCGAGTAGATGCTACGTAAATCGCGGATCGGCGCGTCCGGACTCAGCCGGTGGTTTCGTCACGTCGAGATCGCCATCTTCTCGCTGGTGAGCCTCGTTTTTTTTCATTCCGCCTACCGTCTGCTCGTGAACGCCGGCGGCGACTACGCCCCCTCTGAAACGCGGACAGCGGCAGCTCAAGCGCTTCGCGCAAACCGCGGACTCGCGGCGGCTATTGATCGCGACGCAGCGGCCGTGAGGGCGGTCGCTCCGCAAGATCCCGAACAAACCGGCTACATCCCATACCGAACCCAGTGCAAAACCGGCGGCGAGTCGCTTCAGACCTCGGCGCCGAGGATCCGCATCGTGGGAACGCCGTGCGGGATGAGAGCGCCGGCTTCAGCGCCGTCGCCGGCGTCGGCGTCGCTCACGCAGTCGCGCGTGGAAAATTCCACTACGCAGTACGTGGCCACGGTTTTTAACGATCCCGTCACCCGCGAGTTCTCGACGGACTTCATTCCGCTCGACGCCGGAACCAACCGCATCAGGATGGAATTCAAGTACGGGAACGGAAGCACCCATCCCGCGACGCTTACTGTCGTTCGAAAATAGCGCAAGCGGTTACCGCGTCGCTAAAAACTAGTCCCGAAATCCAACCGTCCGACGACTTCGTCGCGGCCCGGATTTCGAAGATAGCGATACTGGTCGACACCCGCGCTGAGCGGCCCGACCAGGTGCTTATTGAGTCCGTAATTCATCGTCTGGCTTACGACTCCATAGCGCGCCGAAGTCGACGCCTGCAGCGGCTTGAACTGCTTATCCATTCCCACGGTGAGCGTTTCCGCGTCGCCCGCGGAACGCGTAAGACTTGAAACCTTGTAATTCATCGACGTATTGACGAGCGGGCTCGTCACGCCGAGGCTCATGTTTCCGTGCGGAAGGTCGTACTTGAAGCGCGCCTTCGTGTCTTCGCCGAGGTTCATCGTGCTGTTCTGCAGGGCCTTCACGGTGGCGGCCGCGGTTCCGACGGTTTTGCCGGCGGCGGTGTCCTTCGGGGCTTTTTTCACCGAATTCTCGGCGTGGAATTGAAGCATGCGTTTCATGGTCCAGTCGACGAGGTCTTTGTTGCCCGACTCGAACTGCATCTGATCTTCCATGCGATCGAGGCGATAGGTCCGTCTGCGGTCGTAGTTCGTCAAAAGCGCGTTGTACTTCGAGCTCATCTCGTCGAGGATGGCCTTGTCGAAGAGCTGCGCATTGAGCGACTGCGCGGCGGGCGGGGCGCTTACGCCGTTCAGATAATCGCCGTTGCGATCTTCGGCTTTGAGCATGCTGATTCCGACCGGAATGCGTTTCTGCACCGGTGCAGCGGGCGCCGGAATACCTTGCGGAAAGCAGCGAAGGGCGTCTTCCGCCCGCGCGCTCGTCAACGCAAGCAGCGTTGCCACGGCGAACACCGCGCTCACTTGGAACTTTTCAATTTTGAAAAACGCGTACTTCATTGCACTTCTAGCCCCGATATTTCACCTAGTATATTGCAGACTCCGTACCAGCGAAATTCCCTATAATTTCCGGGTAAAAACCTGCCTATCCCCTGTAAAAGCGCTCTGGTGGCTGTCTAAGAGTTATACACCTGGGAAAAGAACCTGCAGCTCCCGGTCATTTGAGCTCGGCCTGCACTTTGAGCTTGCCGAGCGCGCGTCCGTGGCCGTCCGAATAAAATACGGCTTGACTGAGCCCCATGCCCTTGAGCTCGGGCATGGTGATGCGAAGCACTTCGGTGCCGATCAGTTTGCCCGCGTCGCGTTGGATGAGTTTCACGATTCGCCTTTTCAAAAGCGACGTGCCAAGCCGGCTCTGGTAGTCGAACTCAGGGATCCCTTTCTCAAGCGTTGCCCGGGAGGTTTCCGCTCCGTTGACCCGCACGACGAAGACCGGAATGTCCTCGCCTTTCACGTTTTCGTTCACGATGTAGATCGAGACGCGGAACACGAGCGGAAACCGGATTTCCTCCAGCCCCGCGAACGGCTGCAGATAGCGCGGCAACCGGTAAATCGCGTCGATGTAGAGCGTGCCTTCCGTGCCGTAGCGATCGAGCGTGAGGAATGTTTTCATCGGCCCAAGCGTCAGGCCCGCGGCGGCGAGCGACTCATCCCAGAACTTCAATTCCACGGTCTTCGCGAGCAGGCGGTTGAGGTAGTGCTCGCTTACGCTCGCGATGAGATTGAAATCGCCGTTCAATAGCTCGGCATCGACGATGAGGCGCGATTCCGCGTAGTCCCGCTCGCTGATCCTGCGAACCTGCCCGGGATCGAATTGATGGCTGGAGCAGGCAGCGCCCTCCGTCGTGTATTCCTGGGGCGAGCAAAAGTCGCCGCTGATGTGCATGGCCGTCTGCACGCCGTCGACCGCCTCAATGCGTTTGACCTGATAGCCGCTGTAGATCGACGAGCTGATCCAGAGGTCGTTGCGCACGGGCGTCTGCAGGATGAGATTCAAGAACGCGTCGCCCAAATCTTCGGTAAGACGGTCGGCGAAAAACCGCAGGAGCGCCCGCTTGATGCTTTCGCCTTGGGTGAGAAGGAACGCCTTGAGCTTCGTCGATTCGATTTCGGTCCTCCGAACTCCGGCTTGCACCACGATCGGCGGAATGACGATGTCGTCGTAGGTCAGATCCACGGCATCGGGGTTGTATTTTAGAAAGTCGCGGAGGTCGGCGAACGTGCTGTCTTTCTGGTGGAACTTGAGTTTTTCCTCGGTTTTGACTTCGATTTTCGAGGAAAAACTGAGGGCGGCGTCCTTTTTCACGACGACTTTGGGATTCACGATCCTCGCGCGAACGAGCTCAAAAGGCGCTTCGCCCGAGAGCGGCGCCACCCGCAAGGTGATGACGACTTCCTTGGAGCTCACCTCAATATCGTAAAACGAGAGGTCGGCGGAGGCTTCATAGCCGGCGGGGCCCTTCAGCGGGCAAACCTGCGGAACGATCCGGCCGATACGGTAGCGGATCCCGTCGATGGCGTAGTTGAAACGGCTCCTCTTCATGTCGATACGGAAGATGTTCCCGATTCCCACTAGGAGCTGCTTGGTGTCGGCGTCGAGCTTGTCGCGCAGGATCTCGTGCGAAACCGAGCTCATTCCAAGAATCTCCGAGTTGAACGGGTCGGATACGGAGTTGTTTTTCAGCAGCGTGCGCAGCCGCTCGACAATGAAGGCGTTCAAATCCGCGTCATGTTTGGCCTGAAGGAGAATATCCGGAAAAAAGTCGGGGTTCCTGTCAAGCGCGAGCTCCTCGCGGGGAGCGGCGAGCACCGACGCGGCCGCAAAAATCGTGAGAAAAACCGAAAATACGGGAAATATCCAAGCCCTTCTCATTTTGTCGCGCCCTCCGACAAAGCCGGCGAGAAAAGACCGTACACGACCAGGTGGCCGGAAGGCTCAACATCAAATTTCGACGGCGTGGCCATGAGACCAGAGCCCCTGAACAGGTCGGCAATCGGAACGGCGACCATGCCATTCACGATCGGAGCGATCGACTCGGAAAGCTCGCTGAAGAACTCCCTGCGAACGGTTTCGGTCGCTTGCGTGAAATCCGTCATGGGATATCCGAAAGTATTGGCGAGCGTCATTCCGCGGATCGGGGAATTGACGGCTACAAGCTCGAGCACATCCTGGCGCAGCGCCGGGTTCGCCGCCATCATGACGCTCATCTCGTGCTCGCGGATCCGGGGCTCGAACTGCAATTCCAGCGGAAACACGAAGGTTCCGCCCGCTCCAAACCATTTTTCCCAAACCCCGCCCCAGAAGCTTTTACTGGCGACATCGAGAACAAGATTCAAAACCACGTAAACCCTGGGCCGCCCGTCGACCTTGCGGAAGTGAACACGGATGCCGTCCTTGCCGCAAATGAGCCCGGCATATTCGGGCATCCCCTCTAGAACGTTCCGGATAATGCCCTGGCTTCGCGCAAGATCGAGCACGCCGTTGACCAGCGGCTCGCTCACCGCGACCGCGAAGTGATAGTAATCTTTGTTCGGCGCGCTCTCGAACCGCAACGTTTCCATCGTTCCGGCGAAATTTCCGTGGCCGAGCCGGGTTCCGACGGCAAGAGATTTCGTTCCGACCGACAGCTCGCCGTCAGCCGAAACCGCGAGCACCCCGTCGGAGCCGATCGATACGGCTGCCGGCGCGATCCGGAAAAAAGCCCGAAACACGCGCTCGCGCGCGAGACGGAGGATGCGCATCAACGCGCTTTCTTTTTCGGACTCGCTCGTCTCACCGAGAAGCTGGGGCGGAATCGCCGGCTGAAAATGAGCGGGATCGAGCCGATCCGCAGGCCACTCCAGCGAGGGGCTTGGAAGGCTCACCGGCGGCGAACGCTCGAAACTTCCCGAAACCGACGTCGGATTGGATAAATCCGAGAAGACATTCTTGTTGAGCAGCTCCGCGAGGTCTTCGGCGATGAATGCCGTCGCGTCGTGCAAGACCTCTTTGGCGATGGCTTGTTTGTGCTTGAGGATTTCCTGTTTGAGCGCGTTCGCGTCGAGGCTGACCTCATGCGCGTTCACGCGGATGCTCACCGGCGGAAGCTTGAGCGCGCCGAGACCGATTTCGATGAGCGGGCCGCCAGGCTCGCCCAAATTGCTCGAGACACCCGTGATCTTGAAACGGCCGCGGCCGCTCCTGATGACGTAATCGATCGCAGCACTCATGCGAATCGGGGCGCCGATGGATTTCTGCGCGATCGTCACCCCGTCGAAATCCACGCGCACGCCCTTGGACTGCTTGCAGTCGGCGTTTTCGCAAACAGTGATCCGTTTGGCCTGCGCAGCCACGCCGCGCGCTTCGATCTCGAGCGCGAGCCTGATCCGGCTGGAGCCGGCCTCGATGATCTTGACGTCGAAATCCTGCTCGCCGATCGCGGCGCTGATCGTCGTGGGCGCGATTCTCACGTGCATCGGAAGGCCTGAGGTCAGGTCCACGCCGAAAAGCGATTTGGAAATATCCGTAAGAACGCCGAACTCTTTTGTGTCGAGTTCCATTTTTCGGCTGATCGTCTGGGCCGGAATCACGACTTCGAGCTGATTGCCGCTCTTGAAATACGGGCTGACGACGATGTTGAGCAACGACCGAATTCCCTTGGGCGTCAGGCGCGCGCCCAAGTGCTCTCGCAAGTCGGCGCGAGGCGCGACCCACTGGCTCGGGCCGGCAAGTGCTGGCATGGATGAGCCCAGCACGAACGAAAGAGCCGCAACGAGGAGGGTGCGTTTAAAACGAGTTCGCTGAAATCCCATGTGGTTGCTCCTGGGATGGATCAAAGCAAGGACCAGACCAGAAAAACGGACGTCTGAGTTATAAAAAATGCATTAATTTCAATGTATTATATAAAGATCACGTCAGGCTGACTGTCTACTTGTCAGACACCCGTCAAGCGGGCCAACACGCAGTTTAAGCAAAGTGGATCGCGATGAAACCGAGCCAAAGAATCAGACCACTCACGAGCGGAATCGTGAAGTTGTCGTCGATGTCGAGCGGCAAGAGCTCGGCGAGCGCGCCGGCGAATCCGCCCAGAAGGGTCATCCGAATGAGGCTCAAGCCATGCATGCCCGTCGACTTGAGGTACAGCCAGGTCGCCAAAGCGCAGACGATGTAAGCCGCTGCGGTTCCGTGAAAGGATTTTCCCTTCAGGATCGGAATCGAGCGCTCGCGAAAGAGAATGCCGACAAGCGAGGCGACCGGGTCGCCGAAGGTGAGAAAAAGCAGCGAAAGTATCGCGACGTCCCTCGGAAAAATCGCGATCGCAAGCAGGCAAGAGGCCGCGTAATACGGCATGCCGCTGACACTCTTCACCTCATGAGTGCGCATGAAGAATCCCATCATGCGAACGCAGACGGCGTTAAGAGAGGGATGACGCAAACGGAGATATTCAGTGGCCACACTTCCGAGAAAAATCGCGCTCAAGACCCTGACTACGGTGACTTGTGACACGCCCGACATGTAAATCGTAATAAGCATAAGCCCACAGGCCATGTGCCAAAGTTTTCGAGCAAGATGCAGATCGCCGCGGTAAGGCAGGTGGTTGACCCAATGGTTGAGACGCATCTGGTTAAGACGGACGTATGCTGATTTTCTGGCGAAGGGGCGTGAAAATAACGACATCATATTGAAAGTAAAAAGCAAGTCACATGCCATTGGCCGCGGCAGAACCGCCGTTTTCTGATTTTTTTCACAAACGAAGGGAATCACACTGTTTTTAATAGGCCGCCTTCTTCGTCGAAAACCGATCCTGACTGAAATACACGATCAAACTGCGTAGAGCCGTTTTCACCGAGTGACTTTGCCTGCGTAGAGACCTGCTCGGTGCTCAAATAGTTGACAGAAATTATGGCTAACACCCATAATCTTAACTATGAGCACGGGTGAGATGCTGACTTCCACTGACGATCTCGTGACCGCCCGGGACGAGGGGCGCAAGACGGTCGGTCAGAAGACTGAAGGCACGCCCTCGCGTAAAGTCAAACAGATTTGGGCGATCGGCGGCGGAAAGGGCGGCGTCGGGAAAAGCCTGATCTCGGCGAACCTCGCGATCATGGCTGCGCAGAGCGGACACAAGGTCGTGGCCGTGGATCTCGACTTGGGCTGCGCGAACCTGCATACGTGTCTTGGCGTCGACATTCCTTCGGTCACGCTTTCTGATTTCTTCAGCAAACGAGTTACTGAAATCAAAGACGTTCTTCTTCCCACGGGCGTGCGCGGCTTGAACCTCATCAGCGGCGCTCAGGACTCGATCGGGGTCGCAAACCTCAAACACACTCAGAAGAGCAAACTCCTGCAGAAACTGCACGAGCTCGACGCCGATTACCTCGTCTTCGACCTCGGAGCGGGCACTGCGTACAACACGCTCGATTTTTTTCTGAACGCGGACGTGGGCATCCTCGTGCTGCTGCCTGAGCCGACGAGCATCGAGAACACCTACCGGTTCATCAAGAGCGCCTATTACCGCAAGCTCAAGGTCGCCGACTCGCTGTTCGAAATCCGCCCGTTGATCGACATGGCGATGGATCAGAAAAATCCTCTCGGCATCCGCTCGCCGGCCGACCTTCTGCGCGAAGCCTCGAAGTTCAGCCCCGAGATCGGAACGCGCCTGCGAGAGGAGATCCACCGCTTTCGGCCAAAGCTCATCATCAATCAGACGCGCACGCAGAGCGACGTCGACATCGGTTTTTCGATCAAGAGCGTGTGCAAGAAATATTTCGGGATCGACATGGAATACGTGGGCTACCTCGATTACGACAGCGCCGTCTGGCAGTCGGTGCGCCGCAAGCGGCCGGTCTGCCTCGAGTTCCCGAACTCCAAGCTCGCGAGCCATTTCCAGAGGATGACCCGCCACCTCCTGCAGGAAAACAAACAGGCTTCCGCGCCGATATACTGAAGCGACCATGTTCGAAGAGAACTCACAGAACTACTACGAAATTCTGGACGTGCGGCAGGATGCCACCCAAAACGAAATCCGCCAGGCCTACTTCCGCGTAAAGGCGGCCTACAGCAAAGACTCCGCGGCACTTTACAGCCTTTTCGACGAGCAGGAAACACAGCTCGTGCTCGAACGCGTGGAGCAAGCCTATCTCGTCCTCTCGAACGCCGAAAAGCGCAAAGAGTACGACAAAGTCCACGGTTTCCTTAAGACGGACGAACTTCCCGAAGAGCGCGCCGCGGGCGGATCAAGTTCGGCTGATAACACATTCTCGTTCGCGAAAACCGCGGAGCGCCTCCAGGCCGACGCCGCCCACCAGGCCGCGCAGAACGTATTCGGCGGGGGCTCGACCCTCGAAGACGATACCTTTCCACCAATGAGCGGCCAGATGAGCGGTCCGGCGGGCAACGCCGCAAGCAGCCCGGCGAGCGGCGGCCCCGCGCCGGTGCCTTCGCTTTCGCCGGCTGTTTCAGCGCAACGCGAGAGCTCCGTGCAGCAATCCAACGACAGCCGCATGTTCGAAAACCGCTTGGGCATCGTGCGCCGCGTGGACATCGTCAAAACGCGCGCGCCGAGCCCCGAGCTTGAAGAGATGATCACGAAGGAAAACGAGTTCCGCGGCTCTTTCCTGCGCAGGGTCCGTGAATACCGCGGAATCACGCTCGACGAGCTCGCCGACTTCACGAAGATCAGCAGGGCCTACCTGAACTGTCTTGAGGAAGAGGAGTTCGAGAGCCTGCCCGCGGCCGTGTTCGTACACGGCTTCGTCGTCCAGGCCGCCAAGGCGCTCAAACTTCCTCACGAGAAAGTGGCCTCGAGCTACATGGACCACTACCGAAAAACTTTCCTGAAATGAGCGGAAGGATCGAGCTTTTCGCGCGGCCGTCCGAGGCGGGCGAACGGCTGGACGTGTTCTTGACGTCGAAAGCGACCGGCCTATCGCGTTCGCAGGCCAGGAATCTTATTGTGGCGGGATGCGTGCGCATCGACGGCAAGCCCCCGGTAAAACCCGGGCAGCCGCTCAAAGGCGGCGAGCGGATCGTGGTCGAAATTCCAGATCCGCGAAGACTCGACCTCACGCCGGCCGACGTCGGCATTCGCATTCTTTTCGAGGACGCGAATCTCGCGGTGCTCGAAAAACCAGCGGGCGTTTCGGTGCATCCGAGTACTACCGAAACGGGGCCGACGGTCGTGCACGGGCTGCTGGCGGCTCTCGCGAACCTCTCTTCAGTCGGAGGGGTCGAGCGCCCGGGCATCGTCCACCGCATCGACAAAGGGACGTCGGGCATTCTCGTCGTCTCGAAAACCGACGCCGCGCACGCCGGGCTTGCGGCGCAGTTCAAGACGCATACGATCGAGCGCGCGTACAAGGCGCTCGTCCACGGCGATCTTGCGGCGAAGGGGCGCGTCTCAGGCGCGATCGAGACTTTTTACGGGCGCAATCCGCGCAACCGCAAAAAAATGACGGGAAAACTCTCGTCAGGGCGAAGAGCGGTGACGCACTGGCGGGTGCTGGAGAACCTCGGGGCGCTGACACTGCTCGAATGCCGGCTTGAGACCGGGCGTACGCACCAGATTCGCGTGCATCTTTCGGAGCTGGGTTTTCCTGTTGTGGGAGATCCTCTGTACGGCGACAACGATCGGCGCGCGAGGTTCCTCCAAAAAAACAATCCCGCGCTTTCACGCGCGTGCCTGGATCTCGATCATCAGCTCTTGCACGCGTTTCGCCTGGGATTCACCCATCCCGTGACCGGCGAAAAACTTTCGTTTGAGTCGGAACTGCCGGAGGAATTTCGATCAATTCTTGCCTTAGCGACGAAGTGGTCGCTTCGCGACCGCGCTCCGAAATCTCGCCGCTAAAGCGGCTTCGATTTCTCGCTCATCCGCGTCGTAGTCAAAACGCAACACCTATTGCGTTTTGACACGCTCGCGCTGCCGCGCCTTGCGCTTACAGCTCTTCTTCTGCGTGTCGCTTCCGGGCGTCGCCGCGGACTGATCTTCCGAGAGTATCGCGAGAATCTGCAGGATGCGCGTGCGGTCGGCGTGAAACGACTGGAACGGCCCTTGGATCATCCACCACACGAACGAAACCTTGTCCCAGAAGCAGTCGGGGTCTGGTTTTTTTCCGTGCTTAAGAAGATACGTAAACAGGTTTTTCAGGCGCTTGGGCTTGTCCTTGATGCCGCTTGCCTCGGCCAGCGTGCCCTCGAACACCGGGTACGCCTTGTTCGACTCGCTCTTGCCCATCGTGCGCGACTGGTCGATGTCGTAGCGTGAGAACACGGCTTCCACATAATGAAGCAGCGTCGCGATGCCCTTTGAGTCATCGGATTCGAACAGCGGCGAATTCTTGCGGTCGCCGCGCACGGCACTTTCGAGGAAGTTCTCGAACGCCTTGCGGTCTTTGTCGTCGAGATCACGGTAGAACGACGCCATCACCGGCATGTGATCGAGGAAGTGCTCGATGCGTTTTTCCTCCTTGTCGAAGAGCTTCTCGCGGTAGCATTTAGCCTCGATGAGCGGCAGGCCGTAGATATCCAGATTGCTGTCGTTGGGGCAGATCTTCGCGAGCTCGCTGTGCATCTGGTTGGCGAGAACCGTCGCGGAGCTTAAGAACGCGATCATCTGAATCATCTCGTCGAGGCCTAAGAGCGTTCCGCCGTCGGCCTGGAACGAAAACAGGTTCGCCTCGGTAAATCGCTTCGTGGCCGTGCTTCCGTCATCCGTGCGCTTGTCGAAGACCTTGATCTCGATGCCGAAATCCCGGAAATCGAAGTAGATTTTCTTCGCCTCATTTTGCGTAAGCCCGGCCAGCGCGCTTGCGCGCGCAAGACCGTCATCGCCTTCTTCGCCGTAGCCTGCGATGAACAGGCGCGAAGCCGCGCGCATCCAGTTCATCTGCGAGAGGTTGTGAAACGAGTGGCGGCGGTCGTTCGTGGCCGGATAGAAAAACACCTGCTCGTCGTCGCCGAGAAAGAGCGGACGGTACCACAGGATCATGTACTTCATGTCGACGGCGGCGTCGGCGGCAAGCGGGTTGGCCGCCGTGATTTCGCTCACGCGAAGAAGCTCCTCGGGCGCGTACGAACGCGCGGGCGTCCAGCCGCCTTTGCCCGCGAGGCGGTCGAAAAGGCTCTCGAGGAAGTTTTGCCCCTCCACGAAGCGGTCGAATTCCTTCCACGCGCGTTCGACGGCATCCGCGCTCAGTCCCCCGGCCGCGCGGCCCGTCGCTCCGGTTTCGGTGCCGCCCATCACGCGCTGGATGATCGGGCGCAGCGTTTTCTTCACGGTCGTCGCGGTTCCGCCCGTATAGACCCAGTCGTTGATGCGCTTGTCGCCCATCGCGTCGAAGAGCGCGTCGAATTCCGAAAACGGGATCGTCGACTTCGGCCAGCTTGAAATCGAAGCGTTGAGCAGGCCCTTCATTTCGCCGGCGAGCTGCTTCGCCCGTCTTAAGCCGTCGCCCCACATGAAAATATGGAACCTGCCCTTGAGCTGTGAAACCTTGAGCGTCCACGCGTACCAGCGCGTGCCCGTAACGAGCATCTTCGCCCAATCCTCGGCGCTGATCGCGTCGTGGCTTCGCGAAACCAGCATGCCCTTGAGCACGCGAACGACGGGCAGGACGTCGACCATGGTCTTGAGCTCGGTCACCTCGACGCCGGCGGCGGTCAAAAAAATGTCGACTTGCTTGAAGAGCGCCTGCATGTCGTCGAACGTGTACTCGCGCGCGGAAGCGCTCAAGGCTTTTCCGATCTCCTCGGCCGACCTCACGAGCTCGTCGGCGGCGCGGTCGACAAAGCCTTCGTCGACGAGTTTCATGTGGGATGGGCGCAGCGGCTGGTATGCGATCAAGCGCACCGATTGGGTTTTAAGCGCGCGGATGACCTCGATCGTCGTCTTGATCTCATCGACGCTGAGTTTCTCGACACCTCCGCCGATGACGGCGTTCTTGAGCTTCATCCCTTCGGTAAGCAACTCATCCTGAATTTTCTGCGTGCCAAGAAAATATTTCTCGAAGAACCGGCGAAGCTCTCCGGGATCGTAGTTGCCCGGCGACTTCCCGCGCGTGTACTTGCTGAAGAGATCGAGCGCGCGCGTGGAGCAATCCCAGAAGCCGCCGATTTCGGCGGCACTCGATGCTCCGTCGAAATAACGCTGCACCGTCGCGGCGGCGTTCGAAAGACATTGGGTCTCCGAAGAGCCGAGCGTGATCACTTCTTCTTTTTTCTCGCGGTCGTTCAGCGCGGAGGAGCAGGCAGAAAAAAGCAGTGGGAGGACAATATAAGCTGCAAGTTGCATGCGAAGCGGGAGTCTAAAAAACATAAGACACCCCCCCGTAGACGCGGTCATTGGCCTTATACCGGCTGATCAGATCCGATCCGAATCCCTGCGTCGGAGCTTCCGGAGGCGCCGAAAGGATCTCGCCGCCCAGCGAAAGCGTCCACGCGCGCGCGGTCTGGTACTTCATGCGCAGCACGAGCGCGGAGCTGCGACTGTTCAATTCATAGAGAACTTTCGTGCTCACTCCGAGGCTTCGGCCAAGCTCTCCCGGAAACGGCGTCTTGACGTCAAAGCTCACGGCGTCGTGAAACGGATAGCGCGACTCGAAAAAACTCAGCGAGGGATTGGCGAACGGACCGCCATCGTTCTCGTCGCCGCCCGTGCGCTTCAACACCGAGGCGCCGAGGCGAGTCGGCTCGGAAGACCAGCGAAACGCATAGACACCCACGCCGGCCCCGGCGAGCGTTGCCGGCGAGGTCTGCTGACTCGTCCACGACGCGGGTGTGGTGTCGCTCATCGTCCATTCGCGCGTAAGACCGCCCCACGCGCCGACGGCTTCGCCGCGGTAGCCGCCTTCCCACGCGGTGACGTGGTGATAAACCACGCGCGGATGCGCGGTGACCATGGCGTCATAGGAATTGAGATCGAGGTAACCGTCGACGCCGATCAAGAGCTGGTTCATCGGCTTGTACGCATAAGCGAGGCGGGTCCATGTGCCCTTTTCGTGCCCGTAACGCACCATCATCGCGGTAGCCGGCTGCATCACGATCTTCGCGATGGCGGGCCGGTCGATGTCGTAGTGCACCCGCGTGCCCTGGCTGAAAAGCGCGGCTTTCGAAGCCGGAGCCGTGAAATACTGCGAAGGCGAGGAAAAGGCGCCGTCTTTGAGTTTGAAGGAAGGCCCCTGGTCCGGCAGATAAAGCGGTGTTGCGAACGCGACGATCTCGAACATCTCCGTTTTGTGGGCGGCAAAAAGCCCCGTCAGGCCCTGCGTCTCAGGCTCGAGATAATTCCACCTAAAACGCGGCTGCCAAACGCCAAGCCGCCAGGACTCGTCAAGATCGCTCCACGGAAGAATCCTTCGACCCAGTGTATAGCGCGTCTTCGCATCCACGACTGGGGTCGTCGTCACATAGGCTTCCGGAACGAGGAAATAGTTATAGACCGTCGGATCACTTAAGCCCACGCCGCCGCGAAGCTGGGCTTTGGTTTCGATCAGTTTCCCGGAATGCGCCGATTCCAATCCAAAACCAAGAACCTGGTAACCGGCCGGCTGGTTTTTCGCCGTATCGGGGTTAAAGAAAGCTTCAGAGGTTAAACCGGCCTGGCCTGTGAGGCGGCCGACGGCGGAAAAAGCCACGCTGGGACGCGCCAAAAGACAAAGCGGCGTCAACAGGAGCACGAGAAGTGCCCCTCGAACGAATTGATCGCGTCGGCTTCCGCAATGAATCAAAATGCTACCTCCAAAAAATATCCGACTAAGGTGCGCGGGTATTCTATCAGAAGAATGACGTGATGCAAGGCAAAATAAAACTATCCTGTTATTTCAGATAGATAGTAGGATAAGCTCACGTTATGACGATCGAAAATCTCTCGGATTTTGAACTCACTCTGTATTTCTACCCCTCCCCTTACGGCATCGATTGGTCGAGCCCGCGCGGTCTTGCCCGCTCGGCTGTGCTCAATCAGTTCAGTCGCGATGGCCGCTCGATCGGCCACGTCCACATCGAGCTTAAGGCTCCGGACGGAAGCGGAACCTCACCCCTTCATCTGGTCACGGGAATGATCCAACGCTCGCACACCGAAGAGCGCGCGTTGCTTTTTTCAGAGAAGGTGGGGCTTGGGATTCTCTTCCACGACTTCCAGGGTGCGATCGAGCAAACCGAAAGTGCCGCGGCTGAGATTAAACGGCATTGCCGCAAGGGCACGATCAGCTTTTTGAAATTCCTGATCGGCGCGCGGACGCACGCCCGGGCGCTCTCGTACCTTCGTGAGTTCATCGAACGCGGCGATTGCGCTCACTACGGGCTTCCCAACCGCCCGCTCCACGGCGAAGGCGGCGGGTGCACGGCCTTCAGCACGAGCTTCCTCGAAATCACCGGGTTGATGGAAGAGGAATTTCTGCGGGATTGGACGCAACGGATCCGCGTCCCGCGCTCGCTTTTGGGAGGAACGTACGCGGATCCGGAGTTTTTCGGAGAACACTCCCCGCGCACGCCGAAAGAAAAAAACTTGGCGCGCGCGGCCGGAGTTTCGCTCGCGCGCCTTCTGCTGCCGTTTGGCACCTCCCGCTGGGCAGGCGAAAACGAAGCTCACCGCGAGGTCTTCTTCTGGGATCCCGACCGCATGCATGGATGGGTTCAGCGCGTCTGGCACGAGGAATCAACGAGTCCTACGGGCCGTTTTCGGCTCGAAACGCGCGAAAAAGCGCGCGGGCTCGTCGCGGACCGGCGCGGCCTGCACGCGCCGGAGGGGCCGCTTTGGAAAAACCGCAGGTGAGGGCCGCTCCGCCTCTCCCAAAAAGCGAGCCTCTTCCCCATCTACAAATGCAACATTGTAACATTTCAAAATGCGTGAGCTCACATCACATGGGATTGCGACGCAGTGTTTGTAAATCATTTTAAATCATCGCCTCATCCCCGCTCTGTGTTTTGCCGATCTTGATAAAGATGCTCTCTGCTCTTTGCGCGCGAAGATCGGTATTTTTTGCCGTATTTGTGGCCTGCGCAGTCGCGATCGGCGGATGCGCGGGCACGTTTACGCGTCCAGCGCGCGCGCCGGCGCAAGCGATCGCGCGCGCGGTTCAAACCGGCGTGCTTGCCGGCGCGATCGCGAAAAACCTTTCCCGCGTCGAGGAATTCCGCGTCATCGCCGAAGCCGCCGGTGAGCTCGGGCTTCGCGTCTGGCTCTTCGGCGGCACGGCGGCGGGTTACGCGCATTACGTGAAGTGGGATCTTCTGCGCCAAAGCGGCGATACCCGCTACATCGAATCGCGATTCGATTACGACTTCACGAATATCTATCGATCCACTCAAGATGCCGATCTCGTCGTCGACGGAAGCGTTGAAGACGCCTCGAAACTCGAGAGCCTCATCAAGTCGAAGCTCGCCTATCTTCAAGGCTCGAAAAAAGAGTGGGAAGTGCGGTTGCTTCGTCAGGACCGCGGAGACAAGCAGGCGCTCTTGAACAACCCCGACTTCATGAACCAGCACACGGACTCGAACTCCACGGGAATGGTCGAGCTCACTGCTCCGCCTTCCGGCGAATCCGTCGTACGCGACCTGCGCGACTGGCAAGACATGCGCTCGCCGCGGTTTCTGCAAGACGTCGCCGAAGGGAAGCTCCATTACTACCATAATCCCCTTCACAAAACGACGAGCCGGTATCTTGCGGGCGATAACCCCGAGATTTTTTCGGTGGTCCGGTATTTCACGAAGGCGTTTCAGTACGAGCTTGAAATGCGCGAGGAAGACCTTGCGCGCATCCGCGAAATCATCGGTCGTTTTCATCCGCAAACCAGTCCCGCGAAATGGAGCGAATGGGCGCGCGGCTGGATCGAGAAGCGCGGAAACGGAGCCAAGCTCATCAAGCACGCCGTAAACGTCGAGTACGCGTGGAACGTGCTCGAGCAAATCGGGCTGCGCCAGAAACTCATCGCGATGTCCGCTTCCAGCCAGGCAGGCTCGATGGGCTGGTGGCTTAACCGCGAACCGCTGCGATCCAAACCCGTCGGCGAAGGCGGCGGAAAGACCGCGAAAGAGATCGCCGCGAAATTCGATATTCCTTGGGATGAATTTGTCGTTGCCCACGAGACGGGCGATTTTCTGGCGTACGAATCGCTTACGCGCGACACGACGGGAAGACCCAACGTCCTGATCTCGCGCAAAGGTTTTGCCGGCGAGGTCGCGGCATACGGCGACGGCCACTACACCAGAGTCGGGCGAATCGGCGCGCGGGGCACTGGGCTTACCGTGCGATACAAAGTCGATCCGAACGCGCGCGAAGGAACCGATTTCATCGTCAAGGACGATTTTATGATCTTCCGCAATCGAAATGCGCTCTCCGTGATTCCAGAAAGCCTCAACATCGGCCCGGTCGAATACTTTCAGCTCCTATTTTCAAGCGAAACAATGGACGCAAGCGACCGTGGCGTCCTCGAAAAACTCAAACGGCGGGTCGACAATCAGCTCGCGCGCGCTTCCGCCCAGGATGCTCGCGCGATCGCGGATACGATTCTGGCGGAACTGAACCGAAAGCAAGAGCCTTCGACGCAATGGGAACAACGCATGAAGCGCCGTGTTGCCGCGCTCAACCATTGGTTTTCGCTGCCGGCTTCCGTGAACTTCCCGGAGGTCGTCACGACGCTGATCAACCGCGGCTATGCGCCCTTTTATGCGGATTTGGTCAGAAACGTGTTGGCGACCGAGTCCTGGCGAAGCGAGGAGATCAAACAAATTCTTCTGCAAATCAGTCCCTTCAAGGAATACGGCTCCGACATCGTAACCCACATCTTGAATCAGCCCCATTGGCGATCGGATCGCAAATGGATGGAAAGCGTCATCGACGAGATTGTCCGGGACGGTACGGCCGAGAGTGACAAAGCACTCGCGAAGCGGATCCTGAACCAACCCGAATGGGCGCACCGGCCCGATTGGGTGCGGGCGGTCATCGCGCGGGGGTTGGCGCACTGGGAACTGATTGAACACGCGCTGAGCAAGCCTCACTGGGAACCTTACCTCGCGGAATTCGTTCCCGCTCTCATGGCCCGAAAGGACAAATTCGTTAATTGGAATCTTACGAGGTACGTCTTCAGCCGGCCGGCCACCACGAATCACCCTGAGTGGATCGACGGGCTTTTCGCGTTTATGGAATCGATACCCAGCGTCGACTATGATTCAGCGCTTTTCAGCAGCGTGCTCTCGCAGGAGTGGACAAAGGCCCACCCGGAATGGATCGAGCGGGCCCTGGCCTACCGCAATGGACGTTATGACCAGGATCTGGCGGAATACGTGATTTGGAGGCCCCATTGGGTGGAGAGAAAAGACTGGGCCATCGAGATCTTTGAGCGCCCGTTTCGTAAACACTACGGCTGGCACACCCGGCAGGTGCTTGATCCGCTTTTTAAAAATGTTTTCAGCCAACCCGAATGGAAAGATGATCCCCGGCTTCTTCAGATTATCGGAAATATTCTGTCGAACGGGAAAATGTATTCGGAGGAATATTGGTCAGAGTACATGGGCCGGCTTCTCTTGAATGACGTGCTCAGCCAGCCGCACTGGTCGCATCGCGCGGATTTGATCGAGCGGTTTCTCGCGAAGGAAGCGCTGGATTACGATGAGTCAATCGCGCGGTTCATCCTAAGCAAACCCCATTGGGATCGCGGGCAATGGTATGAGCGTCTTGCCGCGAAAAATAATCCGAAAATCGACGCGGCACTGATAGAAACGCTTGGGGCGCCGCACTCCGTGAAATATCCCGAACGCATTCGCGCGTTCATCGCGACGAAGCGATACGACACGGAGGTGATGCACATCCTGGCCGCGCCTCAGTCTCAGTGGTGGGATCATCCGGAATGCGAGGGGTGGATCGATCTGCTGCTCAAGCGCGATCTGCGGAAGCCCAGCAATCCTGAAGTCTCTGGTAATGTGGAAGTCTCTGGTGATGCGGACGTGCTGAAAATCCTGCAGTTTCCTCGGTGGGAGCATCGTTCTGACTGGAAGCGGATCATTGTCGAACGTTCGCGCAGTTTGATTTTGGGAGATCTCAAGGCACCACACGAGAATCAACCCGAAGTCCGACAAAAAATCAGTTTTTCGCGAAGATGCGCGGGGCTCCTTAAAAACCGCCTGCGAAGCTGGTACTGGCGGCGGAAATAGAATCCGCTGTACGACATTACTGAATTGGCGCAAATGCTGCTGTCAAACTCGGGACTCGGCCAGCCGGAGCGCTGCCATTTTAAAGTAATCGTTGCTCAAATACAGTGATTTCATCATCTATCGGATTAAGTTAGCGCGACGCGTCATGTCCATAGTAACCTAAAAGACGTTGGAGGTGACCATGGCAAGAATCCTGGCGATTGAAGACGAACAAGAACTGATTAAGGCCTATGCCCTATGCTTTCCAGCCGATGAGGTCGTGGAGGCGGACGCGAATAGCAGCGAGAGCTTGCGCGGAGCGATCGAGACAGCGGACATCGTAATCTCGGACTTTTACATGCCTGTACTGCAGTTCCAGCAGATTCGGGAGCTCTGCGAGCGCCTGTGCAAGCCGCTGGTGCTGGTCACCGGAGAGATCACGCCGATCTACAGACACCAGACAACCAAGCCTTTCACGCGGCAACAGCTCCGGCAGACAGCCCAGCGGGCTGTCACCGAAATGGAAGAAAGAAAGCATTCCCTTAAAGCGGCGGCTTGAAACCACCGCTTCAACCGGGTTTGGCGCTCGTTTCAAGCGCTTCTCTCACCTTTATCAGGAGCGTTTTGCTTGAAAACGGTTTCGCCAGAAAGAAAGCGCCCTCCGTGACAAGTCCGGATTTTTCCAGATGTCCTCCCGAGTATCCGGAAAGAAAGACAACTCCAAAACGAGACTTTTGATTTTCCTTTATCTTGCTTACGAACTCCGGCCCAGACACAAGCGGCATCACGACATCCGTTACAACGAGGTCAACTCCCTCTTTTCGCTCACTCATAATATCCAAGGCCTCAGACCCGTTGCCCGCCTCCAAAACAGTGTACCCATGGCGACTGAGGAGCCGAACCATCATCTTCCGAATCTGAGGCTCATCTTCCGCGACCAATATCGTTTCATGGCCGTCCAGTCTTTCAATTGTAGTCTCAACTGAGGTGAGCACGGTGGGTGCGTCGGATATCGCGGGCAGATAGATCGTAAAGACAGTTCCTTTTCCAACTTCGCTGTCAACCGAGATAGACCCGCCCGCCAGTTTTACGATTCCGAACACGGTCGCAAGACCCAGCCCGCTTCCTCTTTCCTTGGTCGTAAAAAACGGTTCAAATATTCGCGACTTTAGAGAAGCCGGGATTCCCGTACCCGTGTCGGAAACAACGAGGGCGACATAGGTGCCGGGTTTCAGGTCCTCATTGTCCTCAGGCAGCCGGTGAATCCGAATATTTTTCGTTTCAATGCCAAGCCTCCCTCCGCTTGGCATCGCATCACGGGCATTGACGACCAAATTTAGGATCACCTGCTCCATCTGTGAAGGATCGATGCGCACGCTTTCCAGGTGTGGCTTCAAATTTTCCGCAATTAGAATATCCTCGCCCACAAGACGGCGCATCATTTTCGTCAGTCCTTCGACGAGCTGGTTCAAATCGATAACGATCGGATTCGCGATTTGCCTCTTGCTGAACACAAGCAGCTGTCTGGTCAATGCGGCCGCACGCTCTGTCACGTCTCTGATGCCCTGGGTATTCTTCTGAACGGCCGGTTCCGCGGAGGCCTCCATCAGGGATTCCGTATACATCACGATAATGGCCAGCATGTTATTGAAGTCGTGAGCGATACCCCCGGCCAGTTGCCCCATGGCATCCATTTTTTGCACCTGAAAATACTGACGCTCCAGCTGCTTGCGCGCGCTGATGTCACGGATGGTGCTTGTCACCAGGAGCACTCCCTCGGGGGTCTCCAGCGGACTCAAGCTGATCTCAAGCGGTATTTCCGTGCCGTCTTTCTTAAGGCCATAAAGTTCGCGACCGGCTCCCATCGCTCGCTGCACGGTGTGCTCGAAAAATCCCGCCACATGTTTTTCATGTTGCGCGCCGAATCTGGCCGGCAGAAGCATGCCGAGATTCTTTCCCAGCAGCTCCGCTCTTTCATAGCCGAACACTTGTTCCGTTCGAGCGTTAACGAGAACGATCTGGCCTTCGCGATTCACGATCACCATGGCATCCGGCGCGGTTTCCAAAAGTGACCTGAATCTGTGCTCGGCTTCTCTTAATTCTTTTTCGGCCTGTTTTTGCTGCGTAATATCCCGGCCATAGGCGTTGATATAATCCGCGCCTTCGATCGGAACAAGGTCAACGCTAAAAATACCGTTTTTACAGGGGACCTCGAGATGCTGGATTTGATGTGCTTTGGCGGCCGTGACAAGGGCTCCTCTGAGCGGACCCTGGAGCGGTTGACCGACGGCGCTGTTCCAATGCGCAAGGCACTCTTGCCCCACGCGGTTTGAATAGAGAACCACGCCGTCTTTACTGATTCTCAGAATCGGGTAGGGGCTCTCGCTTGGAAACTTCGCAAGCCCCTTCTTCTCCTCTTCATCACGCTGCTTGAGCTCTTGAGCCATTTTTTTAGACTCACGCAATGCGTTTTGGGAAATTTGAAGCAAGAAAAGATAGTCGATCGTCTGGTCATGAGAAGGGAGATCCGAAAAAGTGATCCCGAAGCGACTTAAATCCTCAAGACGATTTACGACCGGCGCTCCGCAAAACAGGAACGCCTGGTCTGGTTCCATCGCATAGAAGCAGCCCTTCATCTGGATCCCGGATTTTCGGCATTCTATGACGAAGATTTCACGATCATTTTTTTTGACGTCTTCAAAGTTCCGCTCGGGCTGCCGCACGAGCTCAAAAAATTCATCGAAGCGAGCGCCCACGATGCGTTCCGAGCAGACGTTTTTCAGAATCTGTCCGCCATGCGTGATCCGGCCTTCCGTTGTGACGACCAGATGAAAAGGAATGAGGCGGGAAAACAGCTCTGAGGAAATATTGAACGGATGAGACATTCTTCAGTATTTCACCAGGAATTCGTCGTGATCAGCGCCAAGGTCTCTGGCTTTCACCAGCTCGACTTCCACGGGGATGTTGAGGCGCTTTCCAAGGCCCTTGATCAAGCCCATCACGAAAGGGGCCAATCCTTTTCGAAAAGTATGGTAGTGCAACACCAGGGAATGATCCCGCACGTCCGTGACCGTCAGCCTTGGGGGCTTGAGCTCAGGAAAACCAAGTAGAATTCTCTGGTGGAGATCATTCGTATTCTGAAGAAATTCCGGAATCGTTTTGCCGCACATATCCAGCATTTCGCCGTAGCCTTCTTTTGCGGTGAACAGGATCCAGTACTCCCCGAATCCTTCAAGAGCCCGTTCAAGAGGTATGCCCATGATTTCCGAAGTCGACTGAGCCAGCCGGTAGGTGATGTCATCAGGATAGCTTTCCATGCTTACGAAGCTGTGAATCGAAACGTCGGCCTTGCGCCTTATTTCCTCCCACGTTTTGTCACCAGCTTTTGAAATTACGAAATCCTGCAGGGCTTTATTCACCAGGCCATACATGTCGTTTCTCCTTATGCATCGTGGAAAATTTAAACTTAGATTGCACCTGCGGGAAGTCAATGCGTAAAATTAATAATATGCGATTTTGACATAATATGCCCATGCGGCATGAGCGGATATTAAGAAAAATTCTAATATCCTTTGAATTTCCCAAGCACTTACGGGTGAAAATATTCCTAACAAGGAGGTTCGGTATGAACAAGTATTTGCATATCCTGATCGTCGAGGACGATATCCGGTTGCAGTACTCCCTCACGCGTTTGCTGTTGCGATTCTCCCCAAACAGCGTCGTCTCCTGGGTCACCACGGGTGACGAGGTGTTCGAAAAAATCTGGGGAAACACCTCATCGCAGTACCGGAGAATCGACCTTGTCATCACCGACATTCTCCTGCCAGGCGGGTATTCAGGGCTACAGATCTGGCGGCGCTGCAACAACAGTCGCCCTCGGGTTCCCTGTATCATGATGTCTGGAATGGGGATCGACGAGTATTTCCTCGCGGTGAAAAACGATTCCGTTATGCCACTCTATCTTCCCAAACCGTTCTCCGCGCTCGAGTTCATGCGCACGCTCGAAAAGACACTGAATCACGAACAGAGCGGCGACGAAGCGGCATAGCGGTTTTCCCGGGCTCGCACGGCCACGGTTCTAACGAAATGCTTTTGAGCTGTGCGTCAGCCGGCCTAAATGTTGTGTAAATTTTTATAAGAGTGTCGTCGGAACCCGTCGATAAGAGGTGAGCTATCTTTATTTTGAGGAATCATGCATCGCATCCTACTTGTAGAAGACCACGTCGAAGCGCGGAAAATGATCCCAAAAATTCTTGGCCCGTCATGCCTCGTGACGATCGCCTCTACGCTGAAGGAGGGGTATGAGCTTGTCGATCGCGACGGCTTCGACCTTATTCTGCTCGACGTTACGTTGCCGGATGGGGCAGGGTTCAAACTTTGCGCGCACGTCAAGCAGCGGGAGGATAAGCCGGATATCCCCGTAATCTTCCTCACCGGTTCATTCGACATCGAGGACAAAGTGACGGCGTTCTCGCTGGGTGCCGAGGACTACGTCGTCAAGCCGTTCAACTCGCGCGAGCTGCGCGCGCGAGTCTTCGCGAGACTCGGAAGATCCAAGAATTCAAAGATGAAGAACGACCTTCTCGTCAAAGGCGACTTGCGCATCACGCTCCTGTCGCAGAGGGTGCACGTCACGGCGAATACGGGCGACGTCGAGCTCCCGCTCACGCCGCTCGAATTCAAGCTCCTGGTGCATTTCGCGCGCAACGAGGACCGGGTGCTCTCGCGCGACCGGATCATCTCGGCCGTCTGGGGGGAGAACGTCCACATCCTCGACCGCACGATCGACGCGCACGTCAGCAACCTGCGAAAGAAACTCGGCCCGAGCGCGTGCGCGATCAAATCGGTGCACGGCGAAGGCTATCGCTTCATGGCCGCTGGCGCTGCCGCCAAATCGCGCAAAGCCGCATAGAGCGCAGACTCACTTCGCGAGCCGCAGCGACGCGAAATCGATCAAACCCATCCCGTTCACGCGAAAATCCTTCATACGCTTCGAGAACGCCACGGTTTGGACGTAGTGGAAGATCGGCACGATCACGACGTCGTCGACGAGAAGCATCTTCTGCGCGCGATCGATGAGCTTCTGCCTGCGCGGTTGCGCGCCCGCTCCGGCCGGATCGATCGCCGCGATCGCGTGAAGCAGGCGATCGTACTCGCCGCTGCTCCAGCCCGTATAGTTGTTCGGATTGCCCGACTCAAAAAGGAAAAGATGCGCGAACGCGTCCACGAAGAGCGACATCAATCCGAATCTGTAAATCGGCGGCGTGTCCGCCGAGAGTTCGCGCACGTAGGTCTTCCAGTCGCGGTTGCGCAACGCGAGCTCGATGCCGAGCGCGTCTTTGACGTCGGCTCGGATTTTTTCGGCGGCCGTCTGGTTCTTTGCCGCGGCGTCGAAGCCGAGAACAAAAGCCTTGGAATACGCCGCTGATTTTTCCTTGGAGGACGGCACCTTCTTCCATTCCGCCCGCGCCCGCGCGACATCGTGTTTTAGGCCGGCAGCGGCGTTCGCGCCCGGAACTTCCGGGGGGATCCAGCTCGTCGCCGCGCGGTCTCCGCCGCCCAAGGCCCGCACGAGCGACCCGCGATCGATCGCGTGCGCCACGGCCGCGCGGGCCGCGCGCAGGTTCCACGGCGCCTTTCTTTGGTCGAAACCCAGGTAGTACGTGGCGAAAAACGGGAACTCCTTCACGCGCCCGGTCTTGCGGAACCGTTCGAGCTCAAGTGCTGGGATGCGAAACGCGAGATCGAGCTTTCCGCTCTCAAGAAGGTTCGCGGCCGTGTTCTCGTCGTGGACCACGCGAAATTCGATGCGGCTGGGCATGTCCGCGGCGAAATCCGGATAATGCGGGTTGCGCTCAAGCCACAGCGCCTGGTCGCGCTCCCAACGCGCGATGCGATAGGGCCCGGTCGCAGCCATGTGCTCGGGCCAACGCGCGCCCCACTTCGCGACGAGATCCTCGCGCTGCGGGAACGTCATCGAAAGGCTTAAGATATGCGGAAAAAAACCGAACGCCGACTCGAGCTCGAACTCGAGCGTGCGGTCGTCGGGGGCGCGCACGCCGACTTTGGAGAAATCCTTGAGCTTCCCCTGCTTGTACGGAAGCGCGTCCTTGATGAAAAAAAGCAGGTCGGCGAGCTTCGTCACGGCGCCCGGCTCAAGTGTGCGCCGGATTCCGTACACGAAGTCCGCCGCGCGCACCGGCACGCCGTCGCTCCATTTCCATTCTCGCAGCCGAACGCGGAAGCCGCGGCCGCCGTTTTTTCTCTCGATGCTTTCCGCGATCCCGTTGATGAGCCGGTTTTCGCCGTCGTAGCGCGTGAGTCCGCTCATCAACGCGCCGAGCACGCGCATCGAAAGCCCGTCTTCCGCCGCGGAAAAATCGAGCGTGACCGGTTCGGAGCTCAGGTGAATCCGCACCGCCGACGGATCCGCCGCGCCATCGCCGCCGCCGCTGCAGCCCGCAGCCCAGAGCGCGAGAATCAAGAAGCAAAGCCGTTTTCCCATCACAACACCCATGTTATCGTAAAACAGCCATGGAAAATATTTTTGAAGCGCTCAAAGCCTCGCTTGCCTCCGGCACGGGCGCGTCCTACCTCGGCGCGCCCGTGCTCTGTTATTTCGGCGGCATTCTTTCGAGCTTCACGCCCTGCATTTACCCGATAATCCCGATCACGGTGGGGTTCGTCGGCGGCGCATCCGAGCAGTCGGTCCGAAACGGCTTGGCCTTGAGCAGCCTCTACGTTTTGGGAATGTCGCTCGTCTATACCGTGCTCGGCATCTTCGCGAGCCTCACCGGCCGGATCTTCGGCGCGATGACCAATTCCACCGGCTGGTATCTGGCGCTCGGCTTCATCATGGTCGTGAGCGCGCTTTGGATGATGGACGTGATCGAGTTCGACCCCAACGTCTGGATTTCGCGCTTCATGAGCCGCAAGACGCGCGGCGCTCGCCATGCGCCGCACCACTCACCGCTCCACTCGCCGCCCCACTCGCCGCGGAGCACGCGCATGGGCGCGCTTATTCTTGGCGCCTCAAGCGGCTTCATCGCGGCCCCTTGCACCACTCCCGTTCTGACGACGATCCTCTCCTACATCGCGACCCAGCAGTCGGTCGTTCTCGGAGCTCTCCTCATGTTCACGTTCGCGCTGGGCCTGGGCACGATTCTCGTCGTGATCGGCACGTTCACCGGCGCGGTGAAAATTCTTCCGAAATCCGGCAAATGGATGCAGACCGTGAAGCTCGTTTCAGGTGTCTTGATTCTGGCGCTCGGCCAGTACTACGTTTTCAAAGCGGGGACGGTGCACTGATGGCCGCGCGATCGCCGAAAAAAGCGCTTCTCGTCAACATCGCGCTTCAACTCATCGCGCTCGCGGTGGCGGGATACCTCATCCACCATCACTATGCGTTTCTCTCGGGCGAAGCCGGCTTCCACAGCTTCTGCACGATCAGCCAAAAGATCGACTGCGACGTGGTGAACACCTCGCGGTACTCCGAGTTTCTCGGAATCCCGCTTGCGACCCTGACGTTTGGCTACAGCCTGCTCGCGATCCTGCTTTCCATTTTCGCGATCGGCGACCTCTACGCGCGCCGCGAAGCACTGCTGCTGCTCCTGGGCTTCAGCGGTTTTTCGGTTGCGATAAGCCTTTACCTTCTCGGAGTTCAGTTGTTCGAGCTTAAAACCATATGTTTCGTATGCGTCGCGCTGTACGCGATCGACTTCTTCACGCTTATCGCGACGTGGATCGCCTGGAAACGCAGCGATTTCAGGAAAAATTTTTTCGGGGAATGGAAGATCGCGAACCGCAAGCGGCTTGCGATCTATCTCGCGACCGGAGCTGCCTTCATCCTCGTCGCCCACGCGCTGACCTCGCGGCTCTCGACTGAGGTGCCGCTCGAAAAGGAGAGCTTTCTCCTCGAATTCCGCGCGCAGCCCGTGAAGACGATCGATCCCGGAAATTCGGCGCGGATGGGGCTGCAGGTTTCGAATCCGCCGGTTCAGGTCGTCGAGTTCGCCGACTTCCAATGCCCGCACTGCGCGATGGCGGCCAAGCAGATTCACCTCATCCTTCGCCACTACGCCAACCGGATGCAGCTCGTCTACAAGAGCTACCCTCTCGACCAGGCCTGCAATCCCAAGATCAAAGCGCGGATGCACGAATACGCGTGCCTCGCCGCCAAAGCCTCGATCTGCGCCAATCGCTTCGGGGTTTTCGAGAAATATTTCGAAAAAATTTTCGAGAACCAAAGTCTTATCGGGCCGGAATCGCTGCGCGTCTGGGCAGCCGAGCTTGGCGTGAAACTTCCCGACTTCGACCGCTGCGTCGCTTCCGCCGAAACCGCCGAGGAAGTGCGCCGCGACATCGAGCTCGCCGATTCGCTGGGACTCGTCGCCACGCCCACGTTTTTCGTGAACGGGCGCAAAGTCGAGGGCGTGCTCGACGAGCGCCGCATGCGGCTAATTTTAAATGAGCTCGGGCTTTGACTGAGGTGACGCCGGAACAAGAGCCGGAAAAACGCCAGGCTTCGCCGCCCGCGCCGAAGCTTGAGTGGATCGATTCCCACACCCACCTCGAGCACGAGTATCCTTTTTCGGTGGACGAGTATCTCGCCAACGCCCGCGCGCAGGGGGTGCGCGCGTTCATCACGATCGGCACCGAGCCCGGAAAACTCGCGCGGCTCAAAGAACACGCCGAGCTTTATCCCGATGTTTTTTTCACGGTTGGAATCCATCCGCACGAGGCGAAGTTCCTGGATACGGCGGTTGAGGCCGAGATGGCGCGGCTTCGCGCGCATCCCAAGTGCGTCGCCGTGGGCGAGATCGGTCTTGATTATTTTTACGGCCATTCCCCGCGGGACGCGCAGCTGCGGGCGCTCTCACGGCAGCTTGAGCTTGCGCGCCAGTGGCGCAAGCCCGTCGTCATCCACGCGCGCGACGCCGAGGACGATTTGCTTCGCGAGTTGACCAAACACGCCGACGCCCGAGCACACGCCGCAGTACACGCCGCCGCAGGCGGCGAAACGACAAACCTCAAGCCATCCCGCGTGAACAGTTCCCTTCCGGAGATCGGGGTAATCCATTGTTTTTCAGGAACACGTCATTTTGCTGAAGAATGTTTGAAGTTAGGCTTCTACATTTCGTTTTCCGGAATTGTGACGTTCAAGACCGCGGGCGCGCTGCGCG
>JACPKS010000091.1 GCA_016186905.1 Deltaproteobacteria bacterium | reverse complement strand
ACGGGCAACTCCGAAATCAACCTCGACCGCAAGCTCATGGAAAAGCGCATCTTTCCGTGCCTCGACATCAACAAGTCGGCCACGCGAAAAGAAGACCTGCTCATCGACAAGGATACGCTCAATCGCGTCTGGATTTTGCGCAAGGTGCTGCATCCGATGAACACGGTCGACGCGATGGAGTTCATCCTCGATAAGGTCGCCAAGACGAAGACGAACAAGGATTTCATCGGAGCGATGAACGCCTGACGGCGGGGCCGGTCGGGAAAAATCAAATGGCCGAGAAAAAATACACCAGCATCGGCGGGCAGGCGGTCATCGAGGGCGTGATGATGCGTTCGCCGCATTATCTCGCCGTCGCGGTGAGAAAGCCCGACAGCCGTATCGTGATCCGCGAGATGCGGTGGAAAGGTTACGGCGACCGGTTTCCGATCCTGAAGAAACCGCTTCTGCGCGGAGTGGTGACGCTCGTCGAGTCGATGGTCAACGGCATCGAGGCCTTGAGCTATTCCGCGAACGTCGCGGTCGCGAACGACCCCTCCGCGCCGGTATCGAAAGACGGAAAAAAGGAAGAGCTTTCGAGCTGGGCGATGGCGGGCAGCATTTTCTTCGCGTTCGCGATGGGGATGCTGATCTTCGTGGCCGCTCCCCACTTTCTGGCGGTGCTCCTCGGACGCTCGGGCCTGTTTTCATCTGGCGTGGATAACCCGGTTTTTCATCTGGTCGACGGCGCGATCAAAGTGGCGTTTCTCGTGATCTACATCTATTCAATCTCGCTCATGAAAGACATCTACCGCGTTTTTCAGTACCACGGGGCCGAGCACAAGAGCATCTACACGTTCGAGAACGGGGAGGATCTCACCGTTGAAAACGCGCGCAAGTACACCACGCTTCATCCGCGCTGCGGCACTTCATTTCTGCTTTTTCTCCTGGTCATCAGTATCTTGGTTTTTTCGGCGGTGTTTCCGGTCATCAATCTCATGCGCTTTGCCGTGAATCCGGTTCTCAATCATCTCTGCCTCGTGGCCGTGAAAATCGGGCTGATGTTTCCCGTCGCCGGTATAAGTTACGAGTTCATCCGCGCGAGTGCCGCGCGAGCGAAAAATCCGGTATGTAAGGCGTTGATCTGGCCCGGGTTGATGCTGCAGAAACTCACCACCCGCGAGCCGGCCGACGATCAGCTCGAAGTGGCGCTTGCGTCGCTGAAATGCGTGCTGATGCTCGAAAAAACGCCTTCAGCCTATCGCGGAGCCGAGATCGAGCTTGCGGTCTTGGGCGAGATCGCGCGCGTGCCGGCCACCGTCGCAGAGTTTCCGGAAGCTTAAAGCCGGGGACTTGTCGCCATGTTTTCAAAACTCAAGGAAGTCGAACGCCGCTTTGAAGAGCTCGACATGAAGCTCTCGGATCCCGTTCTCGCGTCGCGTCCGCAGGTCTTTCGCGAGCTCTCAAAGGAGCGTTCGGCTCTGGTCGAGCTCGTCGAGACGTTTCGTATTTACAAAGACGTTTCAGCGGAGATCGAGTCGAACCGCCAGCTCATGCAGGACCGCGACCCCGAGATGCGCCAGATGGCCAAGGAAGAGCTCGCGCGACTGACTCCTGAGGTTGAACGTCTTGAAAAGGAGCTTACGCGGCTGCTCCTTCCTAAAGATCCAAACGACGACAAAAACATCATTCTTGAAATCCGGGCGGGTGCCGGCGGCGATGAAGCGGCGCTCTTCGTGGGCGAGCTTTTTCGTCTCTACGAGAAGTACGCCGCCGGTCAGGGTTGGAACGTCGAACCCTTAAGCATCTCGCCGACCGGGATCGGCGGTTTTAAAGAAATCATCGCGATGATCAGCGGCCAGAAGGTTTACAGCAAGCTCAAGTACGAGGCCGGCGTGCACCGCGTGCAGCGCGTGCCGAGGACCGAGGCGCAGGGGCGCGTGCACACCTCCACCGTAACCGTGGCGGTGCTGCCCGAGGCCGAGGATGTGGAAGTCACGATCAATCCCGCCGAGCTGCGCATTGACGTGTTCCGCGCGGGCGGCCACGGCGGCCAGTCGGTCAACACGACCGACTCAGCCGTTCGCATCACGCACCTTCCGTCGGGCCTCGTGGTCACCTGCCAGGACGAAAAGAGCCAGCTCAAAAACAAAGACAAGGCGATGAAGGTCTTGCGCGCGCGTTTGCTTGAAGCCGAGAGAGCGCGCGCGGCGAAAGAAATGTCGGATGCGCGACGGGGCATGGTGGGCACGGGCGATCGCAGCGAGCGCATCCGAACGTATAATTTTCCGCAGTCGCGCCTGACCGATCACCGCATCGGTTTGACGGTGCACAATCTTTCCGAGGTGATGGAAGGCAAGGTCGGCGAGATCATCGATGCGCTCATCGCGCACCACCAGGCCGAGCTGTTGAAGGAGGCACGGGCGTGATTCCGCCGCATGAGCGCCGCATTCTCGAGGCGCACGTGCGCGGAATAAAGCTCTCCAAGCTCGCGTTGGAAACGCGCGAGCTCAACGAATACGAGACAAGCCAGCTGAGAGAGCTCATCAAGCTTCGCGTGCGCGGGGTTCCGTTGCAGTATCTCACCGGAACCCAGGCGTTTTACGGGCGCGATTTTTACGTGAACACGGGTGTGCTGATTCCCCGGCCCGAGACCGAAGGCCTGGTCGAGCGCGTGCTCTCGCTCTTGCCGCCGCCGGTCCCTGGCGCTCGTTTGCGAGGATTGGAGCTTGGAACAGGCTCCGGCTGTATCGCGCTCACTTTGGCGCTTGAGCGCCCGGATCTGTGGATCACGGCCACCGAGTGCGAGAGCGCGGCGCTCGCGGTCGCCGAAGAAAACGCCGCGCGCCTGCGCGTGGGAAACGTCGACTTTCTCGCCGTGTCGGAGTCGCCGGCGGAATGGCAGTACGGGGAATTGCCGGAACTCGATTTTCTCGTAAGCAATCCCCCGTATCTCGTGCGCGCCGACGCGATCGCGGCCGACGTGCTCGAGCACGAGCCGCACCAGGCCCTCTTCGTTTCGGAGGAAGATCCTATTTTCTTTTACCGGTTTTTGATGGATCTGATGGAACATAAGGTTAAAGCGCGGGGCTTCGGGGCGTTCGAGATCGCCGAGCAAAGAGGCGGCGCGATCATGGAGCTTGCGCGCAGCCGCGGATTCGGCGTGGAAATTTTCAAGGATCTTGCCGGGCGCGACCGTTACGCGGTCGTGCGTAAACCGTAAGGCGGAATCGAATGGATAAATTAGTCATCGAGGGCGGGCGAAAACTTACGGGTGAGGTGCGCGTCGGGGGCGCCAAGAACTCGGCGCTTCCGGTTTTATTCGCTTCCGTTTTGACGGGCGGGCGCTGCGTCTTCGAGAACGTGCCGGACCTGCTCGATATCTCCACGACCGTGAGGCTTCTAAAGGGGATGGGGATCGCGGTCGAGCATGTTCCGCATTCCCATACTGTAGCGATCGAGGCCAAGGAGCTTACGAGCTTCGAGGCTCCGTATGACTTGGTTCGCACGATGCGCGCTTCGATTTTGATCTTGGGGCCAACGCTTGCGCGGTTCGGGAAGGCGCGCGTTTCGCTTCCCGGCGGCTGCACCATCGGAGCCCGCCCGGTGAATCTGCATTTGAGCGCTTTGGAAAAAATGGGCGCTTCGATTCGTATCGAAGGCGGATATATCGAGGCTGAGGCCGATCGGCTTTCCGGAGCCGACATCACCTTCGATCAGGTTTCGGTGGGAGCCACCGAAAATCTTCTGATGGCCGCGACACTCGCCAAGGGTGCAACGGTTCTTCGAAACGCGGCCCAGGAGCCTGAAATTACCGATCTCGCGGCGTTTTTAAAGAAGGCCGGGGCGAAAATCGAGGGTGCGGGCACGCCCGTGATTACGATCGAGGGCGTGGATGCGCTTCATGGCGCAAGACACGACGTGATT
>JACPKS010000095.1 GCA_016186905.1 Deltaproteobacteria bacterium | reverse complement strand
CACCCTGGTCCAAAAGCTTTCTGAACATCTCCACACCAGTCACAACCGTCTTCGTGGTCGGGCGAAGTCCGATGATTTCCACTTCCTCGCCAACCTTGATGACCCCTCTTTCCACTCGGCCCGTCACCACCGTGCCGCGGCCTGAAATCGAGAACACGTCTTCAACGGGCATCAAAAACGGCTTCTCCTTATCACGCTTCGGCTGCGGAACGCTCGTGTCCACCGCTTCCAGCAGCTTCATGATCGCGGGTTCGCCAAACTCTCCCGTATCGCCTTCCAGACCCTTTAATGCCGATCCACGGATCACTGGAATCTTGTCGCCAGGAAACTTGTACAACGTCAAGAGCTCTCTGACTTCCATCTCGACGAGGTCGATGAGCTCTTTGTCGTCAACCATGTCGCACTTGTTCAAGTACACCACAATCGCGGGAACGCCGACCTGACGTGCAAGCAGAATGTGTTCTCTCGTCTGCGGCATCGGGCCGTCGGCTGCGCTCACCACCAAAATCGCTCCGTCCATCTGCGCCGCTCCCGTGATCATGTTCTTCACGTAGTCAGCATGGCCTGGGCAATCAACGTGCGCATAGTGACGGTTCTTGGTCTGATATTCAACGTGCGCGGTGTTGATCGTAATACCACGCTCTTTTTCTTCCGGTGCGTTGTCGATCTGGTCGTACGCTCGCGCCTGAGCGAGTCCCGCCTTTGCCAACACCGACGTAATCGCCGCCGTCAACGTCGTCTTCCCGTGATCAACGTGTCCGATCGTCCCTACGTTGCAGTGCGGTTTGCTACGATCAAATTTCTCCTTCGACATGACTCTCTCTCCTCCTTAAAACCAGTTATTAAAAAATGGTGCTGATGACCGGGATCGAACCGGTGACCTCACCCTTACCAAGGGTGTGCTCTGCCAACTGAGCTACATCAGCGCTGCGCCCCTTCGTAAATGGAGCGGGAGACGGGAC
The DNA here is from genome assembly GCA_016186905.1 of Deltaproteobacteria bacterium. Classification (GTDB taxonomy): domain Bacteria; phylum Bdellovibrionota; class UBA1018; order UBA1018; family UBA923; genus JACPKS01. The sequence continues at coordinate 11,829 of JACPKS010000095.1, read as the reverse complement.
TCGAACCCGCGACCCTCAGCTTGGAAGGCTGATGCTCTAGCCAACTGAGCTACTCCCGCAGCACCACTACCCTTGGCTAAAAATCTTTCGACGTTCCTCGGCCTCTTTGCGTGGTGGAGGGGGAAGGATTCGAACCTTCGAAGGCTGACGCCGACAGATTTACAGTCTGTTCCCTTTGACCACTTGGGTACCCCTCCGGGCCCAATCACTGCTAAAAATCTGGTGCTGGCGATGGGACTCGAACCCGCAACCTGCTGATTACAAATCAGCTGCTCTACCAATTGAGCTACGCCAGCAAGACCTGCGCACAACAGCCTCTAAAAACAGCACCGGTTCCGCGCAAAGCCTGCTTCCGTAAACGCAAAAAAGCACGGCAACCTTTGCATTTTCGCTTAGGAGCCGATTGATTTCCGTCGATGAACAGAACGCTAATATATGGGTTTGAAAGCGAAAGGCAACCCCTTTCTTCCGAACCGTGTCTCGAAAGAAAGGGGTTGCTAAAACAGTTTCACGGCCCAGGACATCGCGAGTGCTGCGGCGACCGATGCGTTCAATGATTCCAGCCCCCCTCGACTCGGGATCTTCACGATGAAATCGCAGTTCTCTCGGACGAGCTGGCGAAGGCCCTTTTCCTCGTTGCCGATCACGATAACGGGCGAAATATCGGCGGGAACGCCGGCCAGAGTCTGTTCGGAGTGTTCCGAAAAGCCCACGATCCAAAAACCGGATTCTTTCAGCTGTTTTAGAGCGGAAACGAGGTTCGTCACTTGCGCCACATTCACGTGCTCGACACCGCCGGAGGCGATCCGATAGACGGTCTCGTTGATACCGGCCGAACGATCTTTCGGAAGCAGCACGGCGTTCACGCCCATGAACGCGGCCGTGCGAAGGACCGCTCCGAGGTTGTGGGGATCCGTAACGCCGTCTAAGGCTACGACGACCGGCCGTTGACCTGCTTCGACTGCTTCCTTGAGCTCGGGGATGAGCGCGTCGAACTCGGAGTACTGATAGTCCTTCATCAAAGCGAGCACCGGCTCCTCGGGGTCGGCGTTCGGGTTCGTCTCGACGCGAACGCCGCGCTCGCGGGCGAGGAGCTGAAGGCGTTCGATCCGAGGCGCGATCCGGCCGGATGGAACGAGAATTTTGGAAATCCGGCCGGGATTTTTCTCGAGACACTCTTCGATGCTGCGAAAGCCGTTGATGATGAGTCTAGATGACACCACCCGCCTCCTTGATTTTCTCGAGAGCGCGCGCCGCCGCGTCCGCCACTGAACCCGCCGTCGGACGAAGAATCGGACGGCCGATCACGAGATGCGACGCTCCCGCGCGAACGGCCCGCTCGATCGTCGCGGTACTTTTCTGATCGAAGGCCTCCTCGGTTTCGGCACGAATTCCGGGAGTCACGAAGAGCGGTTTTCTCTCCCATGCAAGCCGCATGAACGTTCCAGCGGCAAGATCCGGAACGGAACAGACGATTCCGTGCAGTCCCGCTCCCGCGGCAAGAGACGCAAGGCGATCGGCGATTGCCTGACGCGTGCTTTTTTCGTCGGGTGCTCCCCAAGCCGCGCGCAGCTCAGCGACGTCCTCTTCTCCCAAGCTCGTCAGCACCGTAACGCCGATAAGCTTGATGGATGTTCCCTCCGCCGCCCTTCGGGCCGCGCGAAGCATCGCGCTTCCACCAGAACAGTGAATCGTCAGCAGTTCCGCTCCCGATTCGCCGGCGGCGGCGACGGCGCGTGCGACGGTGTTGGGAATATCGTGGAGCTTGAGATCGAGAAAAACATTGAGCCCGCGCGAGCGAAAATCCGACACGATCCTGGGACCGGATTTCGTGTACAGCTCGAGTCCGACCTTGAGCCACTTCACGCCCGCACGCTGGAGATCGTCAGCGACGATGTATGCTTCGTCTTCGGAAAGCTGATCCAACGCGACGATAAGATGAGGGGTGAGCTGGGGCAAAACGCCGGATATCTTCGATTTCATCAGTAACTTCGCGCGAAAATCACCCGGCCGCGGGACTGCGAACCGCATTTGACGCAACGGCCAGGCTCGTTAGCCGGCATGAGGCGATCGGATTCTTCGATCGGAATGCATCGGATCGTCGCTTTGGTTTCTTCCTTGATGGCAGCCTCGCACTCGGCTCGCTCGCACCAGTGGGAATGAAGAAATCCACCCTCCTCAATCTTAGCCTTAAAGGCGGCAAAATCATCCACGAGATAGGAGTTTTTCTTGCGCAGATCACGAGCGCGCTGCAGGAGCTCGGTCTGCATGAGTTCGAGATCCGCCGCGATGGCGGCCGCGGCTTCCGCGAGGGGCACGAATTTCTTGACGCCGGTATCGCGCCGAACGAGCGTCACCTGCAGTTTTTCGAGATCGCGATGACCGAGCTCGACGCGAATGGGAATGCCGACGATCTCATACTCGTGGAATTTCCAGCCCGCGCTGTGCTGGGTATCGCGGTCGACCTTCGATCGAATCCCCTCGGGGGCGAGTGCGCACGCGGTTTTCTTAAGCTCGTCGGCGAGTCTGTCGGCCACCTCGAAAAGCTTCGCGTCCTCGGGAACGCCCTTTGTAATCGGAACGATCGCAACGTGAGTCGCGGCGACGCGGGGAGGAAGCACGAGGCCCTTATCGTCGGAATGGGCCATCACCAACCCGCCGACGAGACGCGTGCTCACGCCCCAGCTCGTCTGGTGAACGTACTGCCAGTTGCCCTGGCGATCCTGAAATTTCGTCTCGAAGGCCTTCGCGAAATTCTGGCCGAGATTATGCGAGGTTCCCGCCTGCAACGCTTTGCGATCCTGAAGCATCACCTCGATGCAATACGTGCGCTCGGCACCCGCGAATTTTTCGGAGGACGTTTTAATTCCGGTCACGACCGGCATCGCGAGAACGCTCTCGGAAAATTCCTTGTACACGCCGAGCATTTTCAAGGCTTCTTGTTCGGCTTCCTCAGCCGATTCGTGGCAGGTGTGGCCTTCCTGCCAAAGGAATTCCGTCGTGCGAAGAAACAACCGCGTGCGCATTTCCCAGCGTACGACGTTCGCCCACTGGTTGATCAGCAATGGAAGGTCGCGATAGGACTGCACCCATTTCGAGAACATCGCGTTGATGATGGTTTCGGAGGTCGGGCGAACCACGAGCTTCTCCTCGAGGTCTTTCGCGCCGGCGTACGTCACGACCGCGCATTGAGGAGCGAATCCTTCCACGTGCTCGGCTTCTTTCTTGAGAAAACTTTCGGGGATGAAAAGCGGAAAGTAGGCGTTCTGGTGGCCCGTGTCCTTGAAGCGCCGATCGAGCTCGCGCTGAATCGCCTCCCAGATCGCATAGCCGTTCGGACGGATGACCATACAGCCTTTAACCGGCGAATAGTCGGCCAAGCGGGCCTGAAGCACGACGTCCTGGTACCACTCTGAAAAATCCTTCGCGCGGGGGGTAATGCGTTCAGCCACTGTGTGGGGTTCTCCTGAAGAGTCAACCTAATGGATTTTGTCCACTTTTACAATTAAGGGCTCGCGCGGGCAGGCACGCTCAATTTTCCTGCGGATGCTCGTCGATGCCGAAGGATTTGATCTTGCGGTGGAGGTGACTGCGCTCGATGCCGAGGATCTGCGCCGTTTTCGAGATATTCCAATCGTTCTCGCGAAGTTTATTCAGGATGAACTCCTTCTCGAATTCCGTCTTCGCGTCTCTCAAAGACGCGCCGGCGGAAGCGATCACGGATTGCGCGATCGCCGCTTCGCTCGCGGCAGGAGGAGCGGAAGAGGCCAGACCCGGCAGGAGTACTGCGATTTCTTCGGCGGAGATCACCTCGGAATCCGTGAAGATCACGAGACGCTCCACCGTGTTCTTGAGTTCGCGAACGTTGCCCGGCCACGAGTAACCTTCGAAGAGAGGCATCGCGTCCTCCGACAGGCGCTTCGTTTTTTGCTCTGGGCTCGCGAACTCACTGAAAAAATGCTCGGTGATGGCGCGGATGTCCTCGCCACGCTCTCGGAGCGGCGGAACGCGAAAGGGCACGACGTTAAGGCGGTAATAAAGGTCTTCGCGGAAAAGACCTTTGCGGATTTCTTCAGGAAGATCCTTGTTCGTCGCCGCGATCACGCGGACGTCGACCTCGATTGTTTGCGATCCGCCGACGCGCTCGAAGCGTTGTTCCTGCAGAATACGCAGTATTTTTGCCTGTGTTTTTAAACTCATGTCTCCGATTTCATCCAAGAAGAGCGTACCCTCGTGGGCGAGGTCGAACTTGCCGCGCTTCATCTGCGTCGCGCCCGTAAACGATCCTTTTTCGTGGCCGAAGAGCTCGCTTTCGATCAGTTCCTCGGGGATGGCCGCGCAGTTCACCTCGACAAACGGCTTGTCGTATCGGTTGGAGAGCGCATGGATCGATTTCGCCACGAGTTCCTTGCCGGTTCCGTTTTCACCCGTGACCAGTACCGACGCGTTGGCGGGAGCCACGCGACGGATGGCTTGTTTGAGGGCCTTCATCACCGCGCTCTCGGCGATCATCACGCGTGATTTTTCGACGCGCGAGCGCAGGTTTTGGTTCTCGCGCGAGAGATCGCGGAACTGAAACGCGTTCTGAAGCATGACGAGCAGCTTCTCCAGCGAGAGCGGCTTCTCGAGGAAATCGTAAGCGCCGAGCTTGGTCGCGCGCACGGCGGTTTCGATGTTTCCATGCCCGGACATGATGAGAACAACCGCGCCGGGATGCTGCGCTTTGATGCGCGCAAGCACCTCGAGGCCTTCCTGCTGCTTTTCTCCGGACGGGCCGGCCATCCAAACGTCAAGAAGAATGACGTCGGGCTGCTCGCGCACGAGAAGATCGAAGCCCTTCTGGCCGTCTTCGGCCGTGAGCACGCGAAAGCCTTCGTCGGCAAGCGCGCCGGCGATGCTACTCCTCACCGACTCTTCGTCATCGATTACGAGAACAGTCCTTGCCATTTGCCTTTCTTCCCGGAATCGGCTCCGTTCGCGTTTTCGCCCTGACTGAGCCGTCGTACATAATCATTCTCTTGGAGATTAACCGGCAGTTCAATCGTGAACTTCGTACCCTCTCCCGGCGCCGATTGCACGCGAATGAAGCCGTGGTGATCGCTCACGATGCGTTTGACGATCGCGAGCCCCAAGCCCGTGCCATTCGTCTTCGTCGAGAAATACGGCTCGAACATCCGGCTTCGGACGAGCTCGGAAACCCCCGGCCCGTTATCCTCGATTTCGATCATGGCGATCTTGAGCTGCTCGTTGAAATGCGTGCGAAGAACGATCTTCTTCGGAAGCGCCGCCTTCGCGCCAACGCCGCCTGCGAGGGCCGCAACCGAGTTGTCGAACAGGTTGATGACGGCGCGCTTGACCTGATCGCGATCGATGTCAATGAGCGGCAGGCGCATCTCGGGCTCGAACACGAACGCGATCCCGCGATGAGCCTCCTCGTAGAGAACCATCGTCTCGCGAAGCGCTTCATTGAGGTTGTTCGGCGTGGGGTTGGCCGACGGAAAACGCGCGAACGAGGAGAACTCGTTGACCATGTCGCGAAGCTCGTCGACGTTCTTGATGATCGTGTCGGTGCATTCCCTGAACACGACCGACTCCGCGGAATGCTGGGACGCGAATTTTTTCTGCAACCTCTGCGCGGAAAGCTTGATCGGCGTAAGGGGATTCTTGATCTCGTGCGCGATCCGGCGCGCGACTTCGCGCCAGGCGGCCTCACGCTGCGCCTTCACGAGGTAGCTCGTATCGTCGATCACGAGCACGACCCCGCTTCCGAACGGAGTCGCGGTCGCCGTCAGAGTCTGAAAGCCTTCGCCCTCCCCCATCGAAAACTGCTTCTGCGAGGGCGCGATGTTCGTCCTGCCCGGATCGTCCGAGCCCGCGGCCTGCATCTGGGTGAACAGGTCGAAAAACGGAAAGCGCTCGGCTGAAAAAGCCTCCTGAAACGGTTTTCCAAGGATGACGTCGGACGAGGCCCCGAGAAGCCTCATGGCCGAAGGGTTTGCCGTCGTGACGATTCCGGCGGAGTCGACGGAGATCACGCCCGCTGCGATATTGTTGAGCAGAGCCTCGACGTACGCGCGTTTTTCGGTGAGCTCGGCGTTTTTCTGCTCGAGTTCGATGCGATGGCGCTTGATTTCATGGGTCATTGTGTTGAAAGAGCCCGTAAGTGTCGCGATCTCGTCGTTGCCGGGATTGAGCACCTCGAAGTCGAGATTGCCTTCCGAGATCCGGTGCGTGGCCGTCACCAGGCGCTCGAGCGGAACGGTGAGCTCGCGCGCGAGATAGAATCCGATCCAGATACTCACGAAAATGATGAGCAGGGTCATCATGATGAGAATAATGAAGTACGTCGACTTAACCGGGTATTTGAGCGGATTGACGTCTTTGTAGTCTTGAATGACCGACGAAATTTCGCCGATCCGGTTCACCACGCTCACCGGAATGACGTAAGTCACCGCGATGACGGCATGGGTCTCGCCGCTTTCGCGGTCCTTTACCGGAGCGGCCGCGCGGATGAGGTTCGCGCCCCCCATGTACTGCACGAAGCTCACGCTTTTGCCGGAAAACGCCTTATTGAGGATATCGAGCGGCAGGCGCGGGATCGTCGCGTCCGCATCCTTTTTCACCGAATCGACGAGCCGTTCCTCAAGAGGATCGCGATAAATCTCGATACCGTCGACCGCGGGAGCTTCGAGGCTTTTTCGGAGATATGTTTTCAGCGTGGCGCTTTTGAGCACGCCAACCCCGTGCTTGTCGACGAGATCGTGCGCGGCGAGATCGGCCATGTGCTGCGCGACTCGCATCGTGTTGTTGTAGTACGTCTCGGTGATCTCAAGTGCGGCCTGCAACGTGTTCTGCACTTTGATGCTGAACCACTTGTCGAAGCTCGAGTTGATGTAAAGGGATGAGATCAAAAAGAGGATCACCGTCGGAATGATCGTGAAGCTCAGGAACGCGAGAACGAGCTTGGTCTTAAGGCGTGAGCCGAGAACGCGCTTTCTGCGTTCGAGGAAGAGCTTGCCGATGTTCCTGAAGACGAGGAACACCAGCGCCATCAGCAACATCACGTTGAAGTTGATGAGCCCGAAGAAGAAGATCGAGTTCACGAACGGAAGTTTGTAGCTGAGACTTGAAAGGCGGATCTCGAAGTAAGTCGTCAGCGCGAAAAGCACGGCGACGCCGAGAATGAGCAGCTTCTCGCGCTTGCGTTTCGTAGCCTCTCTCGTATCCAGCTTCTGTTCGGGTTTATTCGCCATGCGCCGCCACTATAGCATGAATGCGGTTTTCGAACCCTAGAAGCCCCAGGTGCTGAGGATAAAAGCCGTCCCCTTGATCGTTTTTTCGAGGTACGAAGGCCCCTGGTACTTCGCGCCAATAGAGACGAACGAACTCACCATCATGGATTGCGCAAGGGTGGCGGCGTTGACCTCCGCCCGCGCGGTTTCGGAGATGCTCGATTGTGCCGTTCCGACCGCCTGAGGCTGTAACGGCATCGTACATCCGTAAGCAGACCGCGGTTCATAGATGCTAGCGGGAACATAGGCTTGTAAAGCTGCTGAAATCCCCTTGAGATACATGGAGCTATTATAAGGTCAATACTGCGCCGCGTAAACAAATAACAATAAGTATATGATTTTACTGCTATTGCAGCAGGATGCTGACCATCTTTGAAACACCCGGCTCTTCCATCGTGACGCCGTAGAGTTTGTCGTTCAATTCCATCGTACGCTTGTTGTGCGTGATGATGATGAACTGGCTTTTTACGGCCATCTCCTTCAAGAGGGCGTTGAACTTGCCGACGTTGTGGTCGTCAAGCGGCGCATCGACTTCGTCGAGCACGCAGAACGGGCTCGGCTTGATGAGGAAAATCGAGAAAATCAGAGCGACGGCGGTCAGCGCTTTTTCTCCGCCCGACATGAGCTGGATCGAGCCCACTTTCTTTCCGGGCGGCTCGGCGATGATGTCGACGCCGGTTTCGTTCAGATCCGCGGGATCCGTCATTTCGAGCCGCCCCCAGCCGCCGCCGAAGACGATCGGGAAAATCCGCTCGAAGCGCTTGTTGATTTCCTCGAAAGCGATCTTGAAGCGCTCTTCGGAAGTCTTGTTGATCCGCTCGATGGCGCGCTCGAGATCCTCGATGGAGCGGGTGAGGTCCTCGCGCTGGCCGAGAAGAAACTCGTGGCGCTTTTTCTGCTCGTCGTATTCTTCGACCGACATGACGTTGACTTCGCCGAGCCTGCGAATTCTTTCGTGGAGACGATCCACCTCGGCCTGAAGTTCGACTTCTTTCTCGGGAGTGAGCGCGTCAAAATCCGCGCGGTCGGCTTCGTCGCGCGGAGCGATCGCCGGCTCTTCGAGGCCGTATCTTTGGAACATGCTCTGAAAAAGCATCTGGTACTCGAGCGAGCACTTTTCGAACTCGAGCTTCAAACGGCCAAGCTCTCCTGTCGCCTCTTCGAGCGCCCTCATCGTGGTGCGCTGCTGTTCGAAGGCTTCGCTCATCCGGGCGTTGATCTTCTCGTACTCGTTTTTACTGGCGCGCAGCGACTCCTCGAGCGCCTGGGCCCGCGCCGACATCCCGCGAAGGCTCTGGTCGAGCATCGTGAGGTCCCGCGCGATCATGTCTTTCTCGTCGAGCTTGCGGTTCAGCAGGCTTTCCGCTTCTTCCTTGCGGGAAAGCGCGCCCGTCAGCTCGGATTCCACGCGCTCGAGATTCTCGCGGCCATGGCGCAGCTTTTCGTTGGCCGACGTGAAATCGATGCGGAATTGCACGAGCGTGCCCTGAATTTCCGAAACCTTCGCGGCCGCGGCGGCATGCCCGGCGGACTTTTCCCCGATCTGTTTCTCGCGATCGCGCGTGGACTCCTCGATACCGGAGAGATCGCGGCGGATCGCATCGAGTTTTTCCCAGAGATTTTTTCTTTCCCGCTCAATGCCGTCGCGCTCGCGCCGGTATTCCTCAAGCTCGCTGTTCGCGCTCCGCAGCCGTTCCCCGGCCGAAGCGAGATCGCGCTCGGCGGACTTCGCGGAAAGATCGAGATCGCGCAGGCGGGCGTTGACGCTCTCCGAGGCCGCGCGTTTTTCGACGAGCGAGGCTTCGAGCGCATGAAGGCTTTCGCGAAGGCTTCTGGCACGCGACTTGATTTCGACCAACGAGTCGGTGAGTTTTTGGAGTTCGGCCTTGCGGGCGAGGATGCCGCCTTCAAGCGGCTTCGTGTTTCCGCCGCTGATACGGCCGAAACGATCGACGAGATCGCCTTCGCGAGTCACGAAGCTCAAGCCCGTGCCGGCTGACCGATGGAATGCCGCGATGGCCTCGTCCAGCGTCTCAACCACGTAAAAACGGCCAAAGAGCTGAAGAATCGCGGCCGCCTTCTCATGCCGAATGCGAATCACGTCCGCTAAAGGCAGAGCCTTGGAAGGCGCGATGAAGGTCGCGGGCGAAAGCGCGCGGAAGCTTTCCTCGAAGAGATCGAGCGCCCAGAACGTCGCGCGCCCGAGATCGCGCTCTTTGAGCGCCGAGAGCATGCGCGCGGCAGCCAAGGCATTTTCGACGAACAGGTTCTCGAGATAATCGCGCAGCACCGATTCGAGCGCATATTCGTATCCGGGATGCGCTTCAACACCGTCGGCGAAAAGACCGCGAAGGCCGTCGGTGAACTCGGGATTCCTCAAAATCTCGCGAACGTCCGAGCGCATGCCCTCGTGACCCGCGACGAGGGCCTCAAGGGTCTTCTGCTTGGAATCGACCTTGGCAAACTCCTCGCGCGCGGCGGATTCGTTCGCCCTGAGTTGCGTAAGCCGCGACTCGAGCGTCTGAATCTCGGCCTTGAGCTTTTCGGCCGTCTCACGCGCCTGGCACGCATCGCTTGTCGCGGATTCAAACAACGCTTTGGCCGCGGTTTCTTTTTCAGCCAGCTCCGCGCGCTCGGATTCGCGCTCGGCGATCTTCGCGGCAAGCCCTCTGACTTGCCCGGAAAGCGCATCCACCTTCGCTTCCAGGCCATGGACCTGCTTTGAAATCTCGCCCTGACGGCTGACACTTGCCATGAGCTCGCGTTTTTCGCGCTCAAGCGCCGTACCCATTTCGCCGGCCGTGCGGCAAGCCTGGTCCAGACGCGCCTGATGGTCTTTCAAAGTCGCATCCGCGCCGTCGAAAAGCGCCTGAAGCCCGCGCGCCTCGGATTCGAACGCTTCTTTTTGCGCGCGCAGCCTCTCGATCTCCGTCTTAAGCTCGCGGCCTTCGGTATCGAGGTCCTGGCTTGACGTTTCAAGCTCCTGAACCTGCCGGCGCTGAAGCTGCAGTTTCGTATCGTCTTGCGAGATCTCGCGCTGCAGGCCCTGAAGCGCGACCTGTCCGTCTTCGACCATGCGCTGCGCTTCGGCCATCTGGATCTTGAAGTTCTCGATTCGAAGCCCGGCCGTCTGACAAGCGCCGCGGCTCTCGACTTCGGCGATCCCGAGCTCTTTCACGCGCGACTCGGCGTCGACGATGCGATTCTTCAGCCCGAAAAGTTTCTTGCGGCCGACGAGCATCTCTTTGCCGAGGAGCTCTTCCTTGTAGTTCTTGTAGAGCCGCGCCTTCTGCGCCTGCCGCTCGAGCGACGCAAGCTGGCGCTCGATCTCGGTGATGATGTCGTTGATGCGAAGAAGGTTCAGGCGGGTCGCTTCGATCTTGCGCAGCGATTCTTTTTTGCGCGCCTTGAATTTCACGATACCCGCGGCTTCCTCGATCAGAACGCGGCGATCCTCGGGCTTGGACGAAATAATCTTGGCGATCTGGCCTTGCTCGACGATCGAGTACGCCTTTGGGCCGGCACCCGTGTCCATGAACAGCTCGTGCACGTCTTTCAAGCGGCAAGGCTGGCCGTTGATGAGGTACTCGCTCGTGGCGTCGCGGAAGAGGCGGCGGGTCACCGAGATCTCGTCGTATTTCATGTGGGCCGGAAGATCGCGAACTGAAGCGCCCTCGGGAATGCTCGCGGCGCTTGCGCCGGTCGCAAGCGTCATCGTGACCTCGGCCATCGAAAGCGGCGCGTATTTTTCGCTGCCGTTGAAGATGAGGTCGAGCTGCCCGTCGGCGCGCATGTGCTTGACCGACTGCTCGCCCATGACCCAAAAGAACGCGTCGACGATGTTGGATTTGCCGCAGCCGTTGGGCCCGACGATCCCTGTCACACCCTCGTCGAAGTGGATCACCGTCTTGTCTTTGAAGGACTTGAAGCCTTGAATATCAAGTCGTTTGACCTTCATGCGTAAGTTGACTGTATTGGGAAAGAATTATGAATTCAAGGCCTCTTTAAAAGACCACGCACGACCGAGACCGTCCCCGTACGCATCGCCATCATATAACTGATGTTTTGGATGCCGACCTTCCAGGGCACGAGTTTTGTTTCGCCCAGCCGCTCGCGATACGGGATCTTGTATTCGGAAAACCCGCGGCCGAGCTTGGTGTAAGCCTCGATCTTGATCTCCTCCGAGAAATTCCAGCTGTCGCTTCGGAGGTTCAATCGGGCAAGGCACGTTTTGCGAAACACCCACATTCCCGAAAGCACGTCCGAAAAATAGTGGAGCCACAGCACACTCGCGGCGGCGGTCATCAGAACGTTTCCGATCAGGTTGCGCAGCCGCATGCTGGCGGAATCCTGCAGCGGAAGACGCGAGCACGAAACGAAGTCGAGGTCTTTTCGGACCAGGAAGTCCATCACGCCCTCGAGCAGCTCGATGGGATAGGTGCCGTCGCCGTCGGTCGTCGCGATCACGTCTCCGGTCGCGTTTTCAAAGCCGGTCTTGAACGCGCGGCCGTAACCGCGGCGTTTTTCGAGCACGACT